>NZ_RZSG01000349.1:0-6043 GCF_003997725.1 Mesorhizobium sp. M4A.F.Ca.ET.050.02.1.1 | reverse complement strand
CGGCTTCGGCTCGTCGGCGATCGTCAGCACGATGTATTGCGGATCATCCATCGGGAAAGCGGCGACGAAGGCGTTGAAATTCTTCTCCTTGGAATATCGGCCATTGACGACCTTCTCCGCCGTGCCGGTCTTGCCGCCGACGCGGTAGCCCGGAACCCTGGCGCTCTTGCCCGAACCCTTCTCGGCGTTGAGCGCATAGAGATAGCGCATGCCTTCGACGGTCTTTTCGCTGACCACCTTCTTGGCCACTTCCATCGCCTGCTGCGCCGTGCGTGGCAGGAAAGTCGGTTCGATCAGAAAGCCGCCGTTCATCAGGGCGGCGCAGCCCACCGCCGTCTGCAGCGGGGTCGTGGACACGCCATGGCCGAAAGCGATCGTGATCGAATTGACCTGCTTCCACACCTTTGGCTCGGTCGGCCGCGCCACTTCCGGCAATTCCGTCTGCATCTTCTCGAGCACGCCGAGGCGATGCAGGAATTCGCGGTGCCCCTCGATGCCGACGGCCTCGGCCTCCTTCGCCGAGCCGATGTTGGAGGAATAGATGAACACCTCCGGCACCGACAGCACCCGGCCCTTGCTGTGGAAGTCGTGGATCGTCTGGCGGCCGATCCTGATCGGCCGCGTAGCGTCGAACCGGCTTTCCAGCGTCACCTTGCCGGAATCCAGCGCCATGGCGGTGGTGAAGCTCTTGAAGGTCGAGCCCATTTCATAGAGGCCGGCCGACATGCGGTTCAGCCGGTCCTTGTCCTGAGCGTTGTAGGGATTGTTCGGGTCGAAATCCGGCACCGAGGCCATCGCCATCACTTCGCCGGTCTTGACATTGAGGACGACGGCACCCGCCGCGATCGCATGGAACCGCTCCATGCCGGTGGCCACCTCGTCGCGCACGACGTTCTGGATGCGCAGGTCGATCGACAGCCGCACCGGCTTCAGGTCTCTCGCCACAGCCAGGCCCGACGCCTGCAGGTCGGTCAGGCCCTGGTCGTCTATATACTTCTCCATGCCGGAGATGCCCTGATTGTCGATGTTGGTGAGACCGACAATGTAGGAGGAGGTTTCGCCGCTCGGATAGAAGCGGCGCTTTTCCGTGCGGAAGCCGAAACCGGGAATGCCAAGCTGCATGATATCGGCCTGCTGCTTCGGCGTCAGCTGCCGCTGCAGCCAAACGAAGCCGGCGCCGCTCTTCAGCTTGTGGTAGGTCTGCTCGTAGTCGATCTCGGGCAGCACGGTCGATAGCTTCTCGATCGCCTCGTCGGCGTCGACGATGCGGCGCGGCTCGGCAAACAGCGAGGCCGTCTTGATATCGGTCGCCAGCACCTCGCCATTGCGGTCGACGATGTCGGGCCGCGAGGCCGTCACGCGGTTCTGCGGGCCGCCCGACATGTCGGGACTCTGGAAGCCGAGGTACACAAGCCTGCCGGCGATGGCCGAATAGATGCCGAAGAACACCGCCATCGTCATCACGATGCGGGTCTTGGCCCTGCCGCCGGTCGCCTTGCGGGCGCCGTCGACCACGATCGAGCCGTCGTCATCCTGCCTTTTGCGGCGCCTCAGCAGTCCTCCGAGCATCGAGAACCTGGCGATCATTGCACGATGCCTCCGGTCACGATCGGGTCCTTGGCGCCCTTGGGCCCTTTGTCGGAATTGTCGGCCATGCCGCCCAGCCGCTGCGACGAGAGGTCCTCGATGTTGACCGGCTTTGCCGGCAGATCGTCCAGGTTGACGATCTGGCGCGCATTGACCGGTTCCAGTTCGAGCTGCGACTTGTAGATTTCGGCGAGCTTCTGCAGACGCGAGGGCTGAGTGAGCAGGCTCCAGTCCGCCTTCAAAAGATCGATCGTGTCCTCCTCGTAGCGGATCTGCGCCTCGATCTTCTGCACGGAAGCCAATTGCTCCTCGGCATCGCGCTTGGTCTTGTAGGTCAGGGCCGCCGCCGAGACCATGACGGCGATCAGGACTATGTCGCTGGTACGAAACACGCGCTCACCTCTCCCCCGGCCGCTCGACGGCGGGAAGCTTTGGAAGGCCGAAAATCGAAAAATCGCCCGCGCGCGCCGGCGCTTCGGTGCGGATTGCCGCGCGCAGCCTAGCCGAGCGCGCGCGCGGATTGGCCGATATCTCCGCATCGCCTGCGGTTACACCGCCGCCGGCCTTGCGGAAGGTCTCAAGGCGGGCTTGTGCCGCAGGCATATGGCGCGAGCCGCTCGCGGCCTCAGCCCGGTCGGCGATGAAGCGCTTGACGATGCGGTCCTCCAGCGAATGGAAGGTCACCACGACGAGCCGGCCGCCGGGTTTCAGCACCCGCTCTGCCGCGAACAGCGCGCGTGCCAGTTCGCCGAGCTCGTCGTTGACGAAAATGCGCAACGCCTGGAAGACGCGGGTCGCCGGATGGATCTTGTCCTTCGGTGCGCGGCCGATATGCGTCTCGATGGCGTCGGCGAGATCGAGCGTGCGTTCGAACGGCCGCTTCTCGCGCCGGCTCTCGATCATGCGGGCAATGCGGCCGGCATGACGCTCCTCGCCTAGAAAGCCGAAGATGCGGGCAAGGTCGCCCGCCTTGAAGCTGTTGACGACATCGGCGGCGCTCAGGCCCGCCTGCGCCATGCGCATGTCGAGCGGCCCGTCGGCGCGAAACGAGAAGCCGCGTTCGGCCTGGTCGAGCTGCATGGAGGAGACGCCTATGTCGAGCACCACCCCGTCGGCGCTTTCGACATGCTCGTCGAGCATCGAAAACGGCGCCTGGACAAGAGTCAGGCTGCCGCCGGATTGCTGTTCCAGCGAACGCCCAGCGGCGATGGCATCGGGATCGCGGTCGATGGCCACGACCGAGGCACCGCTTGCCAGGATGGCCCTGGTATAGCCGCCGGCGCCGAAGGTGCCGTCGACGATCAGATCGCCGGCCTTGGGCGACAGCGCCTCCAGCACTTCGGCAAGGAGGACCGGAATGTGGCGGGCCAGTCCGCCAACGGCGTTGATATCCTCGCCGTGGCCAGCCATCATTCCGGTCGCTCCCCAGGCTTCGTCCCCTGCCGAAGCTGCAACAGCCGGGCGCGCGCCTGCGCCCCATAGGCGGCAAGCCGTCCCGGCTCCCAGATCTGGAAGAAATTGCCGCGGCCGACAAAGGCCACTTCCGCCGAAATGCCGGTGTGCTCGCGGATGAAGTCGGTCATCGTTATGCGCCCGTCCTGATCCAGCTTCAGGAACGTACCATCGCCATGGCAGAAGAACGACATGTCGTCCGCCGTCTGCAGGAAGGGATCTTCCTGCGCGATGCGCTGCTCGTAGCGGTCGAGCAGGTCGAGACCGCCGACATCCATCGCCGGAAGATCCAGGCAGCGCAGCGCATAGAGCTCCGAATAGCCCCGCTTCTGAACGACGGCGCGGAAATGCGCCGGAACGGAGACCCGTCCCTTCGCATCGATCCTGCTCACCGTGTTCGACAGAAACCGGTCCATCACGCGCCACAGCCGCTTCCGCCGCCGCACCCCTTTCCATCATCCCGTCCGCGCCGCCGCAGCGCGTCCCTTCCCGAAATTCCGCTTCGTTCAACGAGGCGAAAGCTCGCAAACGCGCAGCCCCAGCGGCTGCCCGATTGGCGTACGCTTCACCCTGACACGGAACGAAGGCTTTGGTATCGGAATGGGATATCATGGGGTACTATGGGCGTCAACGGGAGCGAGCTTCACAAACGCGCTCGCCACAACCAGAAAGAGCAGCCTGACGGCACGTCTGATCTTTATCGTCCATTAAGCCTAACGAAGCGTTTAGAGGGCTGTGGCCCAAGGGACGCGGCTTGCTGCGGACCGCGCCCACGCCTAGCGTCGCGCCAATGCTCCGCTGCCTTTGGCGGCCAACAGGAGGTGAATGGTCGATGTCCGAAACGGCGAAGTCACGTGCCGCCGCACTTGCCCACTTGCGCAGCCGCGATTTCGCCAAGGGCGATCCGATCCCCTTGCCGCTGACCATGGCTTCGATCTTCCACACACCTGGCGAAGAAGCGGGCTTCGACCAGTATGGCCGCTACGACAATCCGACCTGGCGCGCCGTCGAACATGCGCTCGGTCATCTGGAAGACGCGCAATGCCTCGCCTTCCCGTCGGGGATGGGCGCGATCTCGTCGGTGTTTTTCGCGCTGCTGAAATCCGGCGACCGCGTCCTTCTGCCTGCCGACGGCTATCACGCCACGCGCGCGCTGGCGGAACGCTTCCTGAAGCCGTTCGGCGTCGCCTGCGACACCAGGCCGACCCCAACCTTTCTCGACGGAGGGTTCGACGGCTACCAGCTTGTCTTCGTCGAAAGCCCGTCTAACCCGCGGCTGGACATTTGCGACATCGCCGCAGTCGCCAACGCTGTCCATGCGCGAGGCGCGCTCCTCGTTGTCGACAACACGACGATGACGCCCTACGGCCAGCGCCCGCTCGACCTCGGCGCCGATATCGTCGTCTCCGCCGACACCAAAGCGGTGAACGGCCACTCCGACGTGCTGTTTGGCCATGTCGCGAGCCGCAATCCAGATATCGTCGCCAAGGTAAGGGACTGGCGCGAGACGGCCGGCGGCATTCCCGGGCCGTTCGAGGCCTGGCTGGTGCATCGCGGCCTCGAGACGCTGGAGGTGCGCTTCGACCGCATGTGCGCCTCGGCGGAGGTAATCGCCAGGCGGCTGAGACAGCATCCGGCGGTCAGCGGCCTGCGTTTTCCCGGCTTGGACGGCGATCCCTCGCACAATCTGGCGCGCGCGCAGATGGATCGCTTCGGCTTCCTGATCTCGTTCGACCTGGCCTCCGAGCAGAAGGCCGAGGATTTCATCGACAACTGCACCCTGATGCAGGCGGCAACCTCTTTCGGCGGCGTCCACACCTCGGCCGAACGGCGATCCAAAAGGGGCGACGCCGTGCCGCCGGGCTTCGTGCGCCTGTCCATTGGCTGCGAGCCGGTGGAAGAGCTTTGGCAAGCGATCGAGGCATCGCTCGACCGCCTTGGCGGTTGAATCAGAGCGCACGCCGGACGGCGCAGTCCACTGATATCAAATGGATTTCACGGCGATATCGCGGAGAAAAATTGCCAGCTGGCCTGTAAGCCGGGTTCTGTATGGCCCCCGCGCCTTGCGGCACGGGAACGCGGCGGCCATTCATCTTGGGCGCATGTTGCCATGCGCCTCACGCAACCTACCCGGGCGGTGGGCCGGAAACAGCCCTCGAAGGTTTCCCCTCGCACCGCCCCTATTCGGTCTTGCTCCCGGTGGGGTTTACCATGCCGCTCCTGTTGCCAGTCGCGCGGTGGGCTCTTACCCCACCCTTTCACCCTTGCCCCGGATCCGGCAGAGCCGAACGCCGCGGCGGTTTGCTTTCTGTGGCACTTTCCCTGGGGTCGCCCCCGCCGGCCATTAACCGGCACCGTGTCTCCATGGAGCCCGGACTTTCCTCACCCGCAGCCTTTCGGCTTCGCGGGTGCGGCCGCCCGGCCAGCTGGCAGAGCGTATAAAGGGGTTCGCGCCTGAAAACGCAAACGAAAAAGGCGGTTACCCCAGCTTCATCATGCCGGCGAACCGAGCGCCGCCATCTGCACCTTGACCTTGCTGCAATAGGCGGCCGACACCGGGTTCATCCGAGTCGCGGCGTGGCCGGCATTGTATTTCAGGATCGTGCCGCAGGTGGTGCCGCCGCCGAGGCCGCGCGCCATGGCCAGGTATTTCATGCCGTACTTGATGTTGGTGTCGGGATTGAACAGGCCCTTGACCGAGCCGCTGTAGCCCATCATGCGCGCCGTCGCCGGCTTGATCTGCATCAGGCCGATCTCGCCGGCGCTGCCGACGATGTTCGGCCGGTAATTGCTCTCGATCTTGATGACCGCCTTGGCCAGCGACACCGGCACGCCTTCCGCCGCCGCATAGCGGGCGATGATCGCCGAGTACTGGCCGCCGTCGGCCGCTGCCGCCGCCGCTGTCGACTCTGCCGCGGTGCTCGGACGGATCGAAGCTGTGGTCGTCAGGTCGATCGTCTTCCTGTTGCGCTGCACACGCCGCTTCGCCGTCGCTTTCCTGGCT
>NZ_RZSG01000348.1:0-6045 GCF_003997725.1 Mesorhizobium sp. M4A.F.Ca.ET.050.02.1.1 | reverse complement strand
TCCTGGAACTGCTCTAAAAGGCTGCGAAGCAGAAGCGCAAGGAGGCCGGCATGGACAGCGAGAACAAGAAACCGGCCCGGTCGGACCTCGACGAGGCCGCTCTCTACTTCCACAAGCATCCCATTCCCGGAAAGCTGGAGATCCAGGCGACCAAGCCGCTCGGCAACCAGCGCGACCTGGCACTCGCCTATTCGCCGGGGGTCGCCGCCCCTTGCCTCGAGATCCGCGACGACCCGGCGACCGCCGCCGACTATACGGCGCGCGCCAACCTTGTCGGCGTCGTCTCCAACGGCTCGGCGGTGCTCGGCCTTGGCAATATCGGGCCGCTCGCCTCGAAGCCGGTGATGGAAGGCAAGGCGGTGCTGTTCAAGAAGTTCGCCGGCATCGACGTCTTCGACATCGAGATCGACGCGCCGGAAATCGAGCGCATGGTCGAGACGGTCGCGGCGCTGGAGCCGACCTTCGGCGGCATCAATCTCGAGGACATCAAGGCGCCGGAATGTTTCGAGGTCGAGGAGCGGCTGAAGGCCCGCATGGGCATCCCGGTGTTCCATGACGACCAGCACGGCACGGCGATCATCGTCGCTGCCGCGGTGCTCAACGGGCTGGAATTCGCCGGCAAGACAATTGCCGACATCAAGATCGTCACCTCGGGCGCCGGCGCCGCCGCGCTCGCCTGCCTCAACCTCCTGGTCTCGCTTGGCGCCAAGGTCGAGAACATCTGGGTCACCGACCGTTTCGGCGTCGCCTACAAGGGACGCCTCGAGGAGATGGACCGCTGGAAGGACCCCTATGTGAAGGACACGGAGGCGCGCACGCTGGCCGATGTCATTCCGGGCGCCGATGTCTTCCTCGGCCTTTCCGCCGCCGGCGTGCTCAAGCCTGAATTGCTGCAGCACATGGCGCCGAAGCCGCTCATCCTGGCGCTGGCCAACCCCAATCCGGAGATCATGCCGGAGGCCGCGCGCGCGGCGCGTCCGGATGCGATGATCTGCACAGGCCGCTCCGATTTTCCCAATCAAGTCAATAATGTGCTGTGCTTTCCTTACATCTTCCGCGGCGCGCTCGACTGCGGCGCCAGCGCCATCAACGAGGAAATGAAGATGGCGGCGGTCAGGGCGATCGCCGCCCTTGCCCGCGAAGAGCCGTCGGATGTCGCCGCGCGCGCCTATTCGGGCGAGACGCCGATCTTCGGGCCCGACTTCCTGATCCCCTCGCCCTTCGACCCGCGCCTCATCCTGCGCATCGCGCCGGCCGTCGCCAAGGCCGCCTGCGACACAGGCGTGGCGACCAGGCCGATCGCCGACTTCGCCGCCTATATCGACAAGCTGAACCGCTTCGTTTTCCGCTCCGGATTGGTGATGAAGCCGGTGTTCTCGACCGCCAAGGCATCCAGCGCCAAGCGCGTCATTTATGCCGACGGCGAGGACGAACGCGTGCTGCGCGCGGCCCAGGTGGTACTGGAGGAAGGCATCGCCGAGCCGATCCTGATCGGCCGTCCGCATGTCATCGAAGTCAGGCTGAAGCGCTACGGATTGCGTATCAAGCCCGGCGTCGATTTCGGCCTGATCAACCCGGAAGAAGATCCGCGCTACCGCCACTATGTCGACTTGCTGATCGAGCTTGCCGGGAGGCGCGGCGTGACGACGGAAGCGGCCCGCACCATGGTGCGCACCGACAATACAGTGATCGCGGCGCTGGCGCTGAAGCGTGGCGATGCCGATGCCATGGTCTGCGGCCTCGAAGGCCGTTTCGAGCGGCATCTGCGCAATGTGACGCTGATCATCGGCCCCCGCGCGGGCATCAAGGATCGGGACCTGTCCACGCTCTCCATGCTGATCTCGCAGCGCGGCATCATCTTCCTCACAGACACCCACGTCTCGGTCGATCCGACGGCCGAGGAAATCGCCGAGATGACGGTGCTGGCGGCGGAGGAGATCCAGCGCTTCGGCATCGAGCCGAAGGCGGCGCTGCTGTCGCATTCGGATTTCGGCTCGCGCGATTCACCCAGCGCGCTGAAGATGCGCCAAGCGGCGGCGATCCTGGCCCGCATCGCGCCGGAATTGCAGTGCGATGGCGAGATGCATGCCGACTCGGCACTGTCGGAGCACCTGCGCCAGCGCGTCTATCCGCATTCGCGGCTGAAGGGCGAAGCCAATCTGCTGGTGTTCCCGAACCTCGATTCGGCCAACATCACGCTGACGGCGCTGCGCACCATGATGGAAGCACTGCATGTCGGGCCGATCTTGCTCGGCACCGACAAGCCGGCGCACATCCTGACGCCTTCGGTGACCTCGCGCGGCGTCGTCAACATGACGGCGCTGGCGGTGGTCGAGGCTGCGCACAAAGCGCAGGCGGTCGTCAACCTGGGCTGAGGCCGGATTTGGCGGTAAGCTGCTGGCACGTTTGGTTGCAGACTCAACTGCAACCGACTGTAGAGTAAAGACAGGTTTAACCGCGGACGCGCTAGCTTGAGCGACGAGCTGGCAATCGGGGTTTCAGGCGAATGAAGGGCGTGGGGTTGAAGCTGACCCACCTTGCGGCGTTGCTCGTGGCGCTGGCGTTGTCCGTCGTCGCCGTGACAGAGCCGCAGGCCGCTTCGCGCATCTGCCGTCAGCTCGAAGATGAACTCACTGCTGCTCGCGGCGATGGCGGCGGACCGAACCTGATCCGCAAATATGACGGCGCCGTCGCGCGCCAGCGCGAGCAGCTGGCGAAGGTGCGCAATCGGGCCAGCGATGCCGGTTGCGGCTTTTCGCTGTTTTCGCGCAACGTCAACAAATGCGCAGCGATCAACGCCAACATCGACCGCATGAACGCCAATCTCGACGCCCTGCTGGCGAAGCGCGAGCGGCTTGCCGGCGGCGGCTCTCGACGCGACCGAAGGCGTATCCTTGCGGCACTCGACGCCAATGGCTGCCGCGACGATGAGATCGCGCCGAGGCACGCCCCGCTTGAGGAGAGCGCGCGCAACAATGGCGGCGGCAATCTGTTCGAACAGCTTTTCGGCAACGGCGACCGCGAGATCGAAACGCTCGACACGCCCGATTTGCCGGATGTGCCGCCAGACGATCCCAGCGAACGCAACATTCGCCGGGTGATCAACCAGCCCGACGGCATGGACTTGCCGCGGCTGAACGGCGATTTCCACACTGTGTGCGTGCGGACCTGCGACGGCTATTTCTTCCCGATGTCGAACGCCGCCTCTTATGGCGATTTCGAGCGCGACCAGAAGAACTGCGAATCGAGTTGCCCTGGCACGGAGATGCAGGTGTTCTACACGCGCGACATGGACGGCGACGCCGGCGCGATGACATCGTCGGTGACCGGCAGGCCCTACAGCGAACTGCCGACGGCTTATCTCTACAAGCAGACCAACATGGCGCGGCCACCGGCCTGCGGCTGCAACGCGCAAGCGCAGAATTTCGAGATCATCGCCGGCAATCCGCCGAACCCCGAGCAGTCCGAGCCCGAAGCGGCCTCCGCGCCGTTCGCTCCCTTGCCGGCCGCGAAGCCGGATCCGGGCGCTGATCCCGAGACGCTGGCCAATGCCGAGGGCGGGCTCGACCGCGATGCCATCAAGCGCCTGGCCGAAAAGCCGGCAACATCGCCGGTATCGGCGTTGCCGCCCGAGCAGCGCAGGGTCAGGGTCGTCGGGCCAGCGTTCCTTCCCGACCCAGCAGGGGCAATAGATCTGCAAGCTCCGGCCCGGAAGGCTGGCCAGTAAGCGCCAGCCTGAGCGGCATGAACAGCGCCTTGCCCTTGCGGCCGGTTGCTTCGCGGATCTTGCCGGTCCAGTCCTTCCAGACGGTGCCGTTCCACGGCTCCTCCGGCAAAAGATCGAACGCCTGGTGCAGGAATTCGCGGTCCTCGCCGGAAAACTCCGCCGGTTCGTGCGGCCCCTGACCCACGATACGCCACCAGGCCAGCGCGTCGGGCAGGCTGTCGAGATTGCCTCGTACGGCCAGCCAGAACGGCTCCGCCTTCTCGCCTGAAACACCCAGCACGATCAGCCGGTCGCGAGCCTCGGCAAACGGCATATGGTGCATCAGCGTGCGGTTGAGCACGAACAGCTCGTCCGGATCGAACTTGGCCGCCGATTTCGAGGTCGCGGCCGGATCGAAATGGCCGGCGAGTTCGGAAAGATCGTGCGCTGCCGCGACATTCTCCGAGGTGCCTACCAGCACCGCCAGCGAAGCGACCGCCATCGGCTCGATGCCGTCCTCGCGCAGGCTCTCGATCGACAGCGCGCCAGTGCGCTTCGACAGGCCCTCGCCAGAGGCCGTGGTGAGCAGGTTGTGGTGGCCGAAGACCGGCGGCTCGGCGCCGAGCGCTTGGAACAGCGCGATCTGCACGCCGGTGTTGGTGACATGGTCGTCACCGCGGATGACGTGGCTGACGCCCATCTCGATGTCGTCGACCACCGATGGCAGCGTGTAGAGATAGGTGCCGTCCTCGCGCACCAGCACGGGATCCGACAGCGAGGCGAGATCAACGGTCTCCTCACCGCGCACCAGGTCGTTCCAATGGACCTCGGTGCGTTCGGGCTGCAGCGGGTCGCTGGTGAAGTTCGGCAGCAGGAAGCGCCAGTGCGGGCGTCGACCGTCGGACTGGTATTCGGCGACCTGCTCCGGCGTGAGCGTCAGCGCCTCGCGGCCATAGACGGGCGGCAGCCCGCGCGTACGGCGCACCTTGCGGCGCAGGTCGAGCTCTTCAGGCGTCTCGTAGCAGGCATAGAGCACGCGCGCGGCCTTCAGCCGCTCGACCGCCGCGTCATAGATCTCGACGCGCCGCGACTGGTATTCGGTGGCGTCGGGGAAGATACCCAGCCAGTGCAGGTCGTAGAGGATCGAATCGGCGAACTCCTGCTTGGAGCGGGCGATGTCGGTGTCGTCGAAGCGCTGGATGAAACGGCCCTTGTTGTTCATGGCGAACAGCCAGTTGAACAGCGCGGTGCGTGCATTGCCGATATGGATACGGCCGGTCGGCGACGGGGCGAAACGGACGGTTACTGTCATGAGCGGGGCGTAGCGGATGCTTTTCCGGTTGACAAGGCGCGCCCCCGCGCGAAGGGCAAGACATAGTGCAAGCCAGCTAAAATGAAAAGGCAGAGCGGCAGCATCGCCGGGGTGGCCTTGCGCACGCCCGCCGCTGACCGCCAAAACCAGGCTCTCCGACGCGGTCTTCTGTCCCCGTTATCCACATCTGTGACACACAAGATATTGGGGTCACAAAAGCTACGTAAACGAATCCTTGACGGCGCAAAACGAGTCGCCTTTTATAGGCCATGCGTTCCTGTTGAGAGCGCGACCGGAGAGTTCAGAGGCCGGTCTTTTTTCCCGGATTTTGTGCGTTTTGCCCACATTTCCGCCCTTTTGCGAGGCCGGCGGAAGCGTTGGGATTGGTGGGGCTTGGGTGGCGAAAAGGGAGAATTGTCGGACTGGAAAAAATGATCTGTTAACACTATATTTAGTGTTTGCAGGCAGGTTCGACCCTAGATAGTGTGAAGCCCTCGATCGGGGGAATCGCGAAAAAGTTTCAAGTTTTGAGGGACCCGCAGGGGGTTCGTCGGCGAGTTGGAGAGGCGCTTCGCAAGAAGTTTGGCCAACGCTCCGTGCGACGACTGCGAAGGAGATGCCGGCGTCGTCAAGATGCCGGCAAACGGCGGACCGCGCGTTTCGCTTTCGGGGCATGAATCCCTGGGGAAAAGCGCTATATATAGACACAAAGGACCGGACCAATGCGCATCGACCGTCGTTTCACCAAGCCAGGACAATCCGCCTATGCGGAGATCGAATTCCGCAAGGCGCTTTCCGAGATCAAGAATCCGGATGGCTCGGTGGTGTTCCGCCTGGACAATATCGACGTGCCGGCGCAGTTCAGCCAAGTCGCCGCCGACATCCTGGCGCAGAAGTATTTCCGCAAGGCCGGCGTTCCCGCTCGCCTGAAGAAGGTCGAGGAGAACGACGTCCCCTCCTTCCTGTGGCGCTCGGTCCCCGACGAGGCCGAACTCGCCAAACTCCCCGAGGCCGAGCGCTATGGCTC
>NZ_RZSG01000347.1:0-6056 GCF_003997725.1 Mesorhizobium sp. M4A.F.Ca.ET.050.02.1.1 | reverse complement strand
GGTCACCATCGGGTCGATCGTCGCGGCAATGCCGCCCAGCGCGTTCATCACCCAGCCTGGCCAGGCATGGCCGTTTGCCGAGCGCAGCGCCGGGCGCGCGACATAGAAACGCGCCGTCGGCGCATGCCAGCTCATGTCGGTGTAGTCGTCCGAGGTCGAGTTCACCTGCGAGGGCGGCAAGTCGCGGCGCAGGATCGCCTCGGCCTCCTGCGGCATGATCAGCCGCTCCAGTTCGTCGATGAACGGGTGTTCTGCCGCCGTACCGCCGGCATTGACCTGGATTTCGCGGGCGATTTTCTTCGCCTTCTCGTCCCAGCGCGGCGGCCCAACGGTCGAGAGCGCTTCATAGGCGAGCCCAGCCATGGCGTGATTGGCGAGGCCGGGCCGCGACTTCGACACCCAATGGCGCTCGTAGCGGCAGCCGCTGATCGCCGCGGCCGCGGCCGCATTGCGGTCGAGCACGTCGGTGACCTGCTCGGCCATGGCAATGGTCGGCACACGGATCATATACTGGATCTCGGCCAGCCCTGCCGGCAGATTGTCGGCGGTCGCCTGGCCTGCGGTCAGGATCGCCTCGCTGATCGACCAGCCGCCCTGGTGCGGCAGCATGGAATCGCGCAGCGTCTTGGAGGCCATGTACATCGTCATCAGCGCGTCGTTGGCGCCCGGCGCCCTGACCGCCGAATGCGCCTGCGGGATCGGCGCGCCATCGCTTGCGCGAACCCACTTTTCGGGTTCGTCGCAGACAAAGCGGTAGATCATCGCGTAGGCGGCGCCGCAATGCGTGTCCCAGCGCGCCGTGTTGCAGAGCGGCAGCATGTAGAAAGGATGGAAGGAGATCATGCCGGCGAGGCCGTCATAATAGCCCCTGGCGGCGTGGATCGGCTTCGAGCCCCTTACCTTCTCCGCCGGCTCGCCGGTGAAGCGCAGCGTGCCCTGTACGCCGTGGCGCTGCATGGCCGCCTTGGTGGCGAGCAGGCCGCCGAGGCTGGCGATGCCCAGCCCCGAATGCGGATCGGTATGGCCACCGGCCTCGAAGCCGAGGCCGGGGCGCGGCCGCTTCACCGTGGCGGCATCCTGGCAGTTGCCGGGCACGGCGTCATATTCGGCATACATGCCGACGGTCGGGCCGACGCCATTGGTCCAGTGGGCGCAAAACGCGGTTGGCATGCCGCCCGAGCCTTCCTCGACGGAAAAGCCCTCGCGCTTCAACCGTTCGACATACCAGGCGGCCGACCGGTACTCGCGCCAGGCGGTCTCGCCGAAGTCGAAGATGGTCCGCGTCCATGCCGACAGCGACGGCTGGATGTCGTCGAGGCAGGCAAGTGCCGTCGCTTGCGCCGATGTCGTGGCCGGTTGCTCCATGGCCAGAAGAAAGCAGTGAAGCGGCCTTTCAAAAAGTGATATGTTTTCCCGGCTCGTGCAAATTCGGTTCACCTGAGGTCCCTTGCGCATACCATCCACACAAGCCCTGCGTGCCCTCGACAGCTTCGCCCGTCATGGCAGCGTCTGGCGCGCCGCCGACGAACTGCACCTCACTCGCAGCGCCGTCTCGCACCAGCTTCGCCTGCTCGAACGCGACCTCGGCTTCGACCTGCTGGAGCGCATCGGCAAGGGCGTCGCGCTCACCCCGCGCGGCCAGCGCTATGCCAGCGACGTGCGCAAGGCGCTGACCGTTCTCGGCGACGCGGTGGGGCGCAATGCCGGCACCGGCGTCGGCGGCTCGTTCGCCGTCTCCTGCACGCCGGGCTTCGCCTCGCTGTTCCTCTGCACCCATATCGGCGAGTTCCGGCAGATGTATCCCGATGTCGCCCTGCACATCCTGACGCCGAGGCGCCTCGACGACGTCAGCAATCCAGACGCCGATGCCTTCATCGCCTTCGGCGTCGGCAACTGGCCGAACCGCGCGGCCGAGCTTTTGTGCGAGATCTCGTTCACGCCGCTCTGCAGCCCGACGCTGCTCAACAAGGTGGGTGGCTTTTCCAAGCCCGCCGACGTGCTGCGCGCCAATCTCCTGCATCTCGGCGACACCGAGGACTGGGCACGCTGGCTGGCGCTTTCCAAGGTGGAGAATCCGGCCACCGAGGGCGGCATCTTCTTTTCCGACATGAACCTCGTCTTCTCGGCGGCGATCGCCGGCCAGGGCATCGCCATGGGTGACGAATTGACCAGCCGCAAGGCGCTGAACGAGGGCCGGCTGGTGCGCCCATTCGACATCGCGATCAAATCGCCGCGGTCATACTTCCTGGTGTCGGAGCATGCCAAGGCCAACCATCCGGTGCTGCAGGCGTTCGGCGGATGGCTGCGATCGAAGCTGTCGGAGAACAGGGTCGGGCCGTATTGAGAGCGCGCCATCCATTCCACCCAAACCCACCACCCGTGAATCAAATTTGCCGATCAGGCGAAAACTATTCGGTTGCGGTGAGCCGTCGCCCTGCCCTACGATTTCATCCAGCCACCAAGGAAGAGGCAGGAATGCAGCAACCCGGCCGGGCCGCAGAAATCAAGGCGAACGGGATCGGCAAGAGCTTCGGCTCGTTCCGGGCGCTGGACAATCTGACGCTCGATATCGGCCGCGGCGAGTTCCTGACCCTGCTCGGGCCGTCGGGCTCCGGCAAGACGACCTTCCTGATGATCCTCGCCGGCTTCGTGCAGCCGAGCGAGGGGCAGTTGTTCAGCGACGGCATCGACATCACCGACCGTCCGGCCGAGCAGCGCGCCGCCGGCATGGTGTTCCAGGGCTATGCGCTGTTCCCGCACATGAGCGTCGAACAGAACATCGCCTTCCCGCTCAAGGTGCGCAAGAAATCCGCCTCCGAGGTCAAGCGCCGCGTCGCCGAGATGGTCGAGCGCGTCGGGCTGAAGGGCCATGAGAAGAAATTGCCGGCGCAGCTTTCCGGTGGCCAGCAGCAGCGCGTGGCGCTTGCCCGCGCGCTGGTGTTCGAGCCGGGCGTGCTTCTGCTCGACGAGCCGTTCTCGGCGCTGGACAAGAGCCTGCGCGGCCAGATGCAGGCCGAGATGAAGCGGCTGCACCAGGAGACCGGCACCACCTTCGTCTTCGTCACCCACGACCAGAGCGAGGCGCTGGCGCTGTCGTCGCGCGTCGCCATCTTCAACCACGGCAAATTGCTGCAGGTCGGCCGGCCGGACGAGGTCTACGACCGGCCGGCCAACCGCTTCGTCGCCGAGTTCCTGGGCGAGATCAACATGCTGCCGGTGAAGGGCGTGACGCCTGCTGATAACGGCGCTGTCGGCCTGTGCGAAGACCGCGCTGTCAGCATGCGCTGCAAGGCCGAGGCGGTCAAAGGCGACGCCATCCTGGCGATCCGCCCCGAACACATGTCGATCGCGCGCGAGGCGGCTGTCGGCGAGAACGGCATCGCGGCGACCGCGATCGCGTCCACCTATTTGGGCGCTGCGACCAGGCTGGATCTCACGACGCGGCAAGGCTCGCGGGTAACGGTTTCGGTGCCGAACGAGGTAGCGGCCGCGGCACTGAGCAAGGGCAATTCCGTCTGGCTGACCTGGCCGGCCGAAAAAGGTTTCCTTCTTCCGGATGGAGGGCAGTGAGCACCGCTACGGCCTGAACTCGCCGCACCGGTTTTTTGGAATATCAATGAGAACAAGGGGAACTGACATGACCAATACCAAGAAACACACAATCGACTCCCTTGCCGACAGGGCAAGGCGCGGCGAGATCTCGCGCCGCCAGTTCGCGCAGATCGCCGGGCTCGTGCTGGCCGGCACGCCGCTGCTCATGCGCTCGACCGGCGCCTTCGCCGCGGCGAAGGAACTGGTGCTGGTGAACTGGGGCGGTGACGCCATCACCGCCTATGACGCCGCCTACGGCCAGGCCTTCACCAAGGATACCGGCATCACCGTCAAGATGGACGGCTCGGGCCCGACCGAAGGCGCGATCGCGGCGCAGTTCAAGAGCGGCGCCCCGACCTGGGACCTCGTCGACGTCGATCCGTTCTCGGCGATCACGCTGGGCGCGCAAGGCATGCTCGAGCCGATCGACTACACGGTCGTCGACAAGAAGAAGATGCGCGAGGGTTTCGGCTGGGAATACGCCGCCTCGACCTATTTCTTTTCCTATGTGATCGCATACGACTCGGAGAAATACGGCAGCAACGCGCCGACCGGCATGGCCGATTTCTTCGACGTGAAGAAATTCCCCGGCAAGCGCTCGCTCTACAAATGGGGCGTGTCGAGCTGGGAGGCCGCACTTCTCGCCGACGGCATCGCGCCGGCTTCGCTCTACCCGCTCGATCTAAAGCGGGCGCATGACAAGATCGCCGCCTTCAAGGAGAACGTTGTCGCCTATTGGGGCGGCGGCGCCGAGAGCCAGAGCGTGCTGCTCAACGGCGAAGCTTCGATGGCGATCGTGTGGTCGACGCGCGCCTCGCTGATCGAGCAGGACTCCGGCGGCAAGATCAAGTTCATCTGGGACCAAGGCCTGATCTCGCCCGGCGCGCTCGCGGTGCTCAAGAACAATCCCGGCGGCAAGGACGCTGCGATGAAGTTCATCGCCAGCGCGCAGGACCCGGAAAAGCAGCTGGTCATGTTCGACAAGCTCGGACAGGGCCCGGCCAATCCGGCCGCCGACGCGCTGATCCCCGCCGACAAGAAGCGCATCAACCCGGTCGACCCCGAGAACATGAAGAAGCAGATAGCGCTCGACATGGAGTGGTACGCCAAGAACTACGGCGCGGCGCTCGACGAATACACCAAGATCATCTCCGCCTGACCGGCGGAGACGATCATCCGACATGAGAGGCACCCTCTCCGACAGGACAGGCGCGGCGCTGTTGATGGCGCCGCTGCTCCTGTTCCTGGTCCTTGCGTATGCCTGGCCGTTCCTCGGCGTGGTGAAGTGGAGCTTCACCTTGCCGACGCCGGGGCTCGACCAATATAGCGCGCTCGCGACCGACCCGCTGGTGCAGTCGGTGTTCATCCGCACGTTGCGCATCGCGCTCATCGTCACGCTGGTGTCGGTCACCGCCGCCTATGCCATCACCGTGGTGTGGGTGCGCGGCAGCCCGGTGCAGCGCGTGATTGCCGAGTTCTGCATCCTGGTGCCGTTCTGGATCTCGGTGCTGACGCGCGCCTTCGGCTGGGTGGCGCTGCTCTCCAACCGCGGCCTGATCAACACCTGGCTGCAATCGATCGGCTTCATCTCCGAGCCGCTGGCGCTGGTGCGCAACGAATTCGGCGTCATCGTCGGCATGACGCACTTCCTCATCCCGTTCGCGGTGTTTCCGCTGGCGTCGGCCATGCGCAGCCTCGATGAGCGCGTGCTGCTCGCGGCGCGGGGGCTGGGTTCCAGCCGCATGCGCACCTTCTGGACGGTGTTCGTGCCGATGACGCGCTCCGGCATCATCGGCTCGGCGATGATCGTCTTCGTCTTCTCGCTGGGCTTCTTCGTCACGCCGGCAATCCTCGGCGGCGGGCGCAGCGTGATGATCGCCGAACTGATCTATCTCAGGATCTTCCAGAGCCCGGACTGGGGACTGGGCGCGGCGATCAGCGTCGTGCTGGTGATCTTCGTCGGCGCGCTGATGGCGCTGCTCTTCCGCTCCGTCAAACCGAAGCAATTGGTGTAGCGCGATGCCGACCTACCGCCCCGGCCCCATTTCGCTGATCCTCGCCGTGCTGGTGGCGCTGTTCCTGCTTCTGCCGCTGCTTGCCGTCATCCCGGTGTCGCTGACGCCGAGCCGGATGCTGGCGATGCCGTCGGGCGAGCTGTCGCTGCGCCACTACCGGGCGCTCTACGAGGATCCGCGCTGGATCGACGCCATCCTGCTGTCGATCCGGATCGGCGTGGTCAGCAGCGCCATCTCGACGGTGCTGGCGCTCTGCTTCGGTCTCGGCGTCTGGATGTTCCAGCCGCGCTTCAGCGCGGCCCTTGTCGGCTTTGTGCTGCTGCCGATGGTGGTGCCGCCGGTGGTCTCGGCGATCACGCTCTACTTCCTGCTCACCTCGATCTCGGGGATGAGCTCGTTCTTCGGCTACGACACCTGGCTCGGCGTCGCCATGGCGCACTCGGTGATGAC
>NZ_RZSG01000346.1:0-6060 GCF_003997725.1 Mesorhizobium sp. M4A.F.Ca.ET.050.02.1.1 | reverse complement strand
GTTCGTTGCCACCCCACGCGGCGATACTACTACGCTGGGCTATCACGCCTACGTCACGCTCCATGACTGGATTGTGCCGAGTTCCAAGCTGTCCAGTGCTATCGGGCCGCTTTCGGGAAAGCATCAATCCGCGCTCGACACCGCATGGGCCGAACTGGAGAACGGCCTGGCGGGCTGGAGGACGAAACATCTCATTCAGGCGGCTGATCTCGCCGCGGAAATCCGCAACGGCCCGTCGGCGCCCGACCTCGCCAATACCGTTGTTTCCATTCTCGTCGATCACTCCGGATCGATGCGCGGCCAAAAAATGCTCTACGCCGCCGCTTCCGTCGACGGTTGGTTTTGGTTCCTATGTCGACAACTCCTATCGAGTGTCAACGAATTGCGAGGCACCCGATGAGCTCGGCAGAACCATGTTGATGGCATTGCAGCGCCAGCTTGTCGCCGGTGGAACGATGTCTGCCGGTGACACGGCGGACGAGGTTGGTAGTTCGCCGTCGCCGAACTGATCATTCTCCTGAACTTGCCGGGGCGCGATCCGCATCCATCCGCGCACCAGATACCGCTTGCAATACGCAATCAGTTAGACTAACCACTAACTGCTTGCAAAATACAACTGGTTATGAAGGAGGTAGCATGTCCAAGCTTCGCGTCAGTGCATTCACCCTGTCGCTTGACGGCTTCGGCGCCGGTCCGGATCAGGATCTCGCCAACCCGCTCGGTATCGGCGGCGAGAACCTGCACAAATGGATGATCGGCACCCGCTTTTTTCGCAAGATTGTGATGGGCAAGGACGGCGGTACCACCGGCACGGACGACGCGTTCGCCACGCGCAGCTTCGAGAATGTCGGCGCCTGGATCCTCGGCCGCAACATGTTCGGCCCGATCCGCGGCGAATGGCCGGACGAGACCTGGAAGGGCTGGTGGGGCGACAACCCCCCCTATCACGTGCCGACCTTCGTGCTGACGCATCACAAGCGGGCGCCGATCGCCATGGAAGGCGGCACGACCTTTTACTTCGTCACCGACGGCATCCACTCGGCGCTGGAGCAAGCCAGGGAGGCGGCTGGCGGCAAGGATGTGCGGGTCGGCGGCGGCGTTTCGACCATCCGACAATATCTGCACGAGAAGCTCATAGACGAGATGCACCTAGCGGTATCGCCGGTGCTGCTCGGCAAGGGCGAGCATCTTTTCGCCGGCCTGGACATGCCCGGCCTTGGCTATCGCTGCACCGAGCAGGTGGCAACGCCCCTCGCCACGCATGTGGTGATTGAGCGGGCGTGATTACAGCTCTTTCTCCCCGTTCACGGGGAGAAATGCCCGGCAGGGCAATGAGGGGCCGCGCTGCCGGTTGAAGATTGGCGACAAGCCGCTGACGGCGAACTAAGGCTCAATTGCTGACGTCGGCGCCGCCCCTCATCCGCCCTTCGGGCACCTTCTCCCCGTGAACGGGGAGAAGGAAAAAAGATGCTCAATACTTCTCCGGCACGTAAAGCTCGCGCGGCAGCACCTGGCGCTCGTATTCGGGATTGAAGACGCGCTCGGGCAGCGTGATCTCCTCGTGCGGAACCTCCTCATAGGGAAACTGCTGCAGCAGATGGTCGATGCAGTTCAGCCGGGCGCGCTTCTTGTCGTTGCCCTCGACGATGAACCAGGGCGCCTCGGGGATGTTGGTACGGGCGAAGGTCTCTTCCTTGGCCTTGGTATACTGCTCCCACCGCACGCGCGACTGCAGGTCCATCGGCGACAGCTTCCACTGCTTCATCGGGTCGTGGATGCGCATCAGGAAGCGCATCTGCTGCTCCTCGTCGGTGATCGAGAACCAGTATTTGACCAGCGTTATGCCGGAGCGCACCAGCATGCGTTCGAATTCCGGCACGTCGTGGAAGAATTCCTCCACCTGGTCCGGCCCGGCAAAGCCCATCACCCGCTCGACGCCGGAGCGGTTGTACCAGGAGCGGTCGAACAGCACGATCTCGCCGCCGGCAGGCAGATGCGGCACGTAGCGCTGGAAATACCACTGCGACTTCTCGCGCTCGGTCGGCGCCGGCAGCGCCACGACGCGGCAGATGCGCGGATTGAGCCGCTGGGTGATGCGCTTGATGACGCCGCCCTTGCCGGCCGAGTCGCGGCCTTCGAAGATCACGACGACCTTCTTCTTGTGGTAGGCCACCCAGGACTGCAGCTTGATCAGCTCGGATTGCAGCCGCAGCAGGTCACGGAAATATTGCTGCCGCTCGATCGAAGGCGGATGCGAATCCTTGTAGATCTTGGCGATCTCCAGCGACAGCGCCGGCTCCGATAGCTCCAGTTCGTAGTCCTCGTCGAGCGTGTCGGCGAGTTCGGCTTCCAGCCAGTCCCTGGCTCCGGAATTCGATTTCAGTTCGTTCATCGTGCTGCTCCGCGTGCCAGCCTGCCATGTGTGGTGGGATGACACCCTGCTGCCGCGCGCCATCCTGAGCCGACTTCAATAAAGGCCGGCAATGACGGTTTTATTGCAATACCGTCGCTTGAGATTTGAACGACCGCTCGCCGCGACAGGGCGACAAACCGGTGAACTTGTCCTACAAATATGCGTTCTCATTCGGGCAGCCCGCTCGTGGCGCCTCTCCCAATGCAATCGCGAGGATCTCAAATGGAATACCGCACACTCGGCCGTTCCGGGCTGAAGGTTTCGACGTTGACGCTCGGCACCATGACCTTCGGCGGCGCCGGCGCCTTCGCGGCGGTCGGCAAGACCGACCTCAATGAAGCGAGCCGGATGATCGATCTCTGCATCGATGCCGGCATCAACCTCATCGACACCGCCAATGTCTATTCGAACGGGATTTCGGAAGAGATCATCGGCGAGGCTCTGGGCGGCAAGCGCAAGGACGACGTGCTGATCGCCTCCAAGGCGCGCATGCGCATCGGCAAGGGTCCCAACGACGAGGGCCTGTCGCGCCATCACCTGATCCGCGAGTGCGAGAAGAGCCTGAAGCGGCTGAAGACCGATGTCATCGACATCTACTTCCTGCACGAATGGGATGGCGTGACGCCGCTGGAGGAGACGATTGCCGCGCTCGACACGCTGGTGAGCCAAGGCAAGATCCGCTATGTCGGCTGCTCGAACTATTCCGGCTGGCAGGTGATGAAGGCGCTCGCCATCAGCGACAGCAGCCACCAGCCGCGTTTCGTCACCCAGCAGATCCACTACACGCTCGAGGCCCGCGAGGCCGAATACGAGCTCTTGCCTATCGCGGTCGACCAGGGGCTCGGCGTGCTGGTGTGGAGCCCGCTCGCCGGCGGATTGCTCAGCGGCAAGTACGACCGCAACAGCCCAACCGCCCGCCAGCTCGGCGGCTGGTCGGCGCCGCCGATCCGCGACCAAGACCGGCTGTGGCAGATCGTCGACGTGCTCGTCGACATCGGCAAGGCCAGGGGCGTATCGGGCGCGCAGGTGGCGCTCGCCTGGCTGCTCGGCCGGCCGGCCGTCTCGTCGCTGGTGATCGGCGCCCGCAGCGAGGCGCAGCTCAAGGACAACATCGCCGCCGCCAGCCTGACTCTGTCCTTCGACGAGCGTGCGCGGCTCGACGCCGTCAGCCGGCCGCCGGTCCTCTACCCCTATTGGCACCAGCAGCTGACGGCCAAGGGCCGCTTCGGACCGGCCGACCTGGTGCTCGACCGCAGCGATATCTGAGGGGCCGCAACGGGTCAGCCGGCGATGAAGCGCCAGACTTCGGGATCCGGTTTGACCTGGCCGCTCAGCACGAAATATTTGTAGAGGACGAGCAGCGAGATCGCCTGTTCGTCCCGCTCGTTGCGGAATTTTCGGCAATAGGCGTTGGCGGCGGCGACGATGCGTTCGGCCTCGGCCGGGTGCCTTTCGAAATGACGCACCTTGTCGGCGAGATCGGAGAAGTCAGGCGCCAGCTGCACATAGTGGACACCGGCCCTGACCTCGCTTTCGGTGAACCAGGTCTCGTAAGTCGGTGGCGGCATCAGGCAGAGCGAGTTCGAGCTCATGATCCATTTGAGGTTGGTCGCGACATCGTTGCCTTCGAGCGAGACAATGTAGCGGTAGCGCCGCTGCTCATCGATGGTGAGATAGGGTTTTTGGTATTCGGCCTTCGCGTCCTTTTTCGGCGTCCCGACATCGCAGATCGGCAAGTGGCGCACCGCATCGAGGAACCGCGTGCGGATCGGGTTGTTGAGATCGCCGCGCCAAACCACCAACGGACGCTTGTCGGCGAAGGGCTGCCGGTCGGCGGGCATCTGGAAGTGGCGGAACTTGTCCAGCTTCATCAGCACCGCATTGCCGTTGCCGTCCATGATCGGCCGGTCCTTGACGATCGCCGGCATCTTGGGAACGTCGATGACATCGCCAAATTCGAGGTCGATGAGCAGCACCGGATCAAAATAGCGGGCAAATTCCTTGAGGTCGTAATAATACATGCTCGGCGAGAACGGCAGCCGGCTGACCGGCACCGCTGCCGGGCTCGGCACAAAGGGCTGCTGCAGCCTGTTATAGAAGTTCACCCGCTCGCGGACCGAGCCGTCCGACCGCCGTGCCTGCTCAAGCCATCCCCTCAGCCGGTGGCGGAACAGCGCCTGCGGAGCGAGGTCGCGCGCGAAGTTGCGCGCGTAGTAAAACACCTTGGCTGCGGTTCGGAGAGGCGTGGCCATCGTTGGTCACCTGGACTGGGGGCAAAATGCTCTTAGCATCAGTCCGTCGAACTTTCACACTGCAAACTGCACGGCACCGCCGGCCGGCCGAGAGCCGGCTGGGTTGGCGGGCGCAATGCCGCGCAAGCCATTGTGCGGGTGACGGTTCAGTCCAGGGCGATGGTCGCGATCACGCGGCGACGACGGCGAAGCCCCGGGCCCGCAGGCCGCGCCGGTCGTCGCGCAGCGACGTCACCAGCCGGTTGCGGCTGCCGACGATATGGGCTGAAAGCAATCGCGCCGCCGCTTCCGCATCGCCCACCCGCACAGCCGCCAGTACGGCATGATGCTCCGCCCATGCGCGGCCGAGTGCCGCCTCGTCGCGTACCTCCAGCCAGCGCGCGCGGGAGAGCCTGGTCATCGCATCGCGCACCGCCCGAAACAAGAATTCGTTGCCGGAGAGCCTGGCCAGCTCGATGTGGAAATCCATGCCGATGCGGTGCCATTCCTCGCGCGGAGTGCCTGCATCGCAGGACTCCAGCATCGCCTCGATGGCGTCGACGGCGCTTCTGTCCTCCAGCAGGCAGGTCAGCCTGACGGCGGCCACCTCGACCGCCTCGCGATAGACGGCGATTTGTTCGAGTTCGGCCAGATTGATGGGCGAGACCGTCCAGCCGCGCCCGTCGCGGCAGATCAGCCCTTCGGTTTCCAGCCGCAGCAGCGCGGCCCTGACCGGCGTGCGCGAGGCGGCGAAGCGGCTCTCGATCCAGCGCTCGGTCAGGCGCTCGCCGGGCCCGATCTCAAGACCGAGGATCATCTCGCGAAGCTGCCGTTCGACGCTCTGCATCTGCGACATGGCGGTTCCGTTCGTATGGCCGCATTGACAGCGGCAGGGTTGAGGTCCATGACGGATACCAGCTTGGTATCCCAAATTGGTATCCGTAACAACCCCACCATGGCACGGGCATGAGATGAGCAAGAACGGCAGCGAACAGGGCGGCTACAACGTCCACTGGCGGCGCAATCTCGCCGTCTGCTTCGCGGGCTCGTTCAGCACGCTCATCGCCATGACCTTGCTGCTGCCCTTCCTGCCGCTCTATGTCGAGCAGTTGGGCGCCGAGGGCCATGCCGCGATCGTGCAATGGTCGGGCATCGCCTACGGTGCCACCTTCTTCGCGGCCGCCCTTGTGGCGCCGCTGTGGGGACGGCTGGGCGACCGCTACGGCCGCAAGCTGATGCTGGTGCGTGCCAGTTTCGGCATGGCGATCTGCATGTCGCTGACCGGCATGGTCGAAACCGTCTGGCAACTGGTTCTGCTGCGCCTGCTGATCGGCTTTGCCGGCGGCTATTCGTCGGGCTCGACCATCCTGGTCGCCATGCAGACACCGAAGGAGCGTTCCGGCTGGGCGCTGGGCG
>NZ_RZSG01000345.1:0-6065 GCF_003997725.1 Mesorhizobium sp. M4A.F.Ca.ET.050.02.1.1 | reverse complement strand
GCCGGGAAAGCGGTGATGCCAGCCGACGCCGAAATCGGCAGCGACCGAAGCTTACGCTTTGTCGCCCTCTGGCGAAATTTTGTGTCGCGGCGCGGCCAAGATTTTTGTGAATCGGTCTTGTGCGCGCGCCTGATTTCTGCCATAAAAAATTTAGGACAGTAGTGCTGTCTTATTTTGTCGCACAAAACAGGCTGGACTGGCGTATCATGTGGGCCATTCCGGCCGTTGCCGCGAGCGACGGGTAGACGGCTCGGCTCTGGCCTGTACGATACCGGATACGAACCGGGCGGCGCACCGCATGGTTCGGCAACGATTTCGCAAGACGTGCAGCAAGGATGAGGGGGAAGCATCGCGCTTCCCAAGGCAAACCAGCGCCTCAAAGGGGCGCGGAACGGAGGACGGGACGATGACGGAATTGACGCCATCTGCGATTAACGGCCAGGCCGCGCAGACGAAAGCGGCAGCCGTCAAAACCGCGACCCGCACCGCCACCGGCATGGCCGCTCAGGGCCTTTACGATCCGCGCAACGAGCACGACGCTTGCGGCGTCGGGTTCATCGTCAACATGAAGGGCGTGAAATCGCACCAGATCGTCAAGGACGGCCTTGCCGTGCTGGAGAACCTGACGCATCGCGGCGCCGTCGGCGCCGACCCGCTCGTGGGCGATGGCGCCGGCGTGCTGGTGCAGCTTCCCGACCGCTTCTTCCGCGAGGAGATGGCGGCCCAGGGCATCGAACTGCCGCCGGCGGGCCAGTACGGTGTCGGACACTGGTTCATGCCGCAAGACGCGGCGCTGCGCGCCCATATCGAGGATATCATCATCGAATCGGCGCAGTCCGAGGGGCTGCCGCTGCTAGGCTTCCGTGACGTGCCCGTTGACAATTCGTCGCTGTCGAAGGCGCCGGATATCGTGGCGTCCGAGCCGTTTCATCGGCAGGTCTTCATCGGCCGCACGCCCGACATCACCGATGACGAGGAGTACGAGGCCAGACTCTATCTGCTGCGCAAGGTGATATCGGGCCGCATCTACGCCGAAAACGACAACAAGGACATCGGCGCCTATTGCGTGTCGCTGTCGGCGCGCACCCTCGTCTACAAGGGCATGTTCCTGGCCTATCAGGTCGGGGCCTACTACAGGGACCTCAGCGATCCGCGCTTCGAGACCGCGCTGATCCTCGTCCACCAGCGTTTCTCGACCAACACCTTCCCGTCGTGGAAGCTGGCGCATCCCTACCGCATGGTCGCGCACAATGGCGAGATCAACACGGTGCGCGGCAACAACAACTGGATGGCGGCCCGCCAGGCCTCGGTCGATTCCGAACTGTTCGGCAACAACATTTCGAAGCTCTGGCCGATCTCCTATGAAGGCCAGTCGGACACGGCGTGCTTCGACAATGCGCTCGAATTCCTGTTCCAGGGCGGGTACAGCCTCAGCCACGCCATGATGATGCTGATCCCGGAAGCCTGGGCCGGCAACAAGCTCATGGACGCCGACCGCAAGGCCTTCTACGAGTACCACGCGGCACTTATGGAGCCGTGGGACGGGCCGGCGGCGGTCGTGTTCACCGATGGCCGCCAGATTGGCGCCACGCTCGACCGCAACGGTCTGCGCCCGGCGCGCTACATCGTCACCGACGACGACCGCGTCATCATGGCGTCCGAGGCCGGCGTGCTGCCGGTGCCTGAGGAAAGGATCGTCCAGAAGTGGCGGCTGCAGCCCGGCCGCATGCTGCTGATCGACCTCGCCAAGGGCCGCATCGTTTCCGACGAGGAGATCAAATCGGAGATCGCGACCAGGCATCCCTACAAGAACTGGCTCGCCAACACGCAGCTCATCCTGGAAGACCTGAAGCCGGTCGAGCCGCGCGCGCTGCGCAAGGATGTCAGCCTGCTCGATCGCCAGCAGGCATTCGGCTACAGCCAGGAAGACACCAAGCTTTTGATGGCGCCGATGGCCACAACCGGCCAGGAAGCGGTCGGCTCGATGGGCACCGACACGCCGATCTCGGCGATGTCGGACAAGTCGAAGCTTCTCTACACCTATTTCAAGCAGAACTTCGCCCAGGTCACCAACCCGCCGATCGACCCGATCCGCGAGGAACTGGTGATGAGCCTGGTGTCGTTCATCGGACCGCGGCCGAACATCTTCGACCTTGTCGGCAATTCGCGCCGCAAGCGGCTCGAGGTGCGCCAGCCGATCCTGACCAATGGCGATCTCGAGAAGATCCGCTCGATCGGCCACACCGAGGACCGTTTCGACACCAAGACGATCGACATCACCTACGGTGCGAACGAGAATGCCGCTGGCATGCAGGGCGCCATCGACCGGCTCTGCGAGCGCGCCGAAGCGGCGGTCGCCGGCGGCTACAACATCATCATCCTGTCCGATCGCCAGCTCGGGCCGGACCGCATCGCCATTCCGGCGCTGCTCGCAACGGCAGCGGTGCATCACCACCTGATCCGCAAGGGATTGCGCACCTCGGTCGGCCTGGTCGTCGAATCCGGCGAACCGCGCGAGGTGCATCATTTCTGCTGCCTCGCCGGCTACGGCGCCGAAGCGATCAATCCGTACCTCGCCTTCGACACGCTGCTCGACATGCACAAGCGCGGCGAACTGCCGGAGGAGGTCGACGCTTACGAAGTGGTTTCGCGCTACATCAAGTCGATCGGCAAGGGCATCCTCAAGGTGATGTCCAAGATGGGCATCTCCACCTACCAGTCCTATTGCGGCGCGCAGATCTTCGACGCCATCGGGCTGAAGTCGGATTTCGTCGAGAAGTACTTCACCGGCACCGCGACGCTGATCGAGGGCGTCGGGCTGGACGAGATCGCGGCCGAGACGATCAGCCGCCACACCGACGGCTTCGGCAACGATCCGGTGCTGCGCAGCAGCCTGGAGGTCGGCGGCGAGTACATGTTCCGCATGCGCGGCGAGGCGCATATGTGGTCGCCGGACGCGGTCGCCACCCTGCAGCATGCGGTGCGCCAGGGGTCATGGGATACGTTCAAGGATTATTCCGCGCAGATCGACAGCGAGACGGCCCGCGCCCAGACCATCCGAGGCCTATTCAAGATCAGGCTCGCCGAGGAGACTGGACGCAAGAAGGTCGCGCTCGACGAGGTCATGCCGGCGGCGGAGATCGTCAAGCGCTTCTCGACCGGGGCGATGTCGTTCGGCTCGATCTCCAGGGAAGCGCACACGACGCTGGCGCGCGCCATGAACGCCATCGGCGGTAAGTCGAACACCGGCGAGGGCGGCGAAGAGGCCGACCGCTACCTGCCGCTGCCCGGCGGCGGCAGGAACCCGGAGCGTTCGGCGATCAAGCAGGTTGCATCAGGACGATTCGGCGTGACGGCGGAATATCTCGTCAACTCGGACGTCATGCAGATCAAGGTCGCGCAGGGCGCCAAGCCCGGCGAGGGCGGACAGCTGCCCGGACACAAGGTCGACGCGACCATCGCCAAGGTCAGGCATTCGACGCCCGGCGTCGGCCTGATCTCGCCGCCGCCGCACCACGACATCTATTCGATCGAGGATCTGGCGCAGCTCATCTACGACCTGAAGAACGTCAACCCGGCGGCCGACGTCTCGGTCAAGCTGGTGTCGGAGGTCGGCGTCGGCACGGTCGCGGCCGGCGTTGCCAAGGCGCGCGCCGACCACATCACCATCTCGGGCTATGACGGCGGCACCGGCGCTTCGCCGCTGACCTCGCTCAAGCATGCCGGCAGCCCGTGGGAAATGGGCCTCGCCGAGACGCATCAGACGCTGGTGCTCAACGGCCTCAGGTCGCGCGTGGCGCTGCAGGTCGACGGCGGCCTGCGCACCGGGCGCGACGTCATCATCGGCGCGCTGCTCGGCGCCGACGAGTTCGGCTTCTCGACCGCGCCGCTGATCGCGGCCGGCTGCATCATGATGCGCAAGTGCCACCTCAATACCTGCCCGGTCGGCGTGGCGACGCAGGACCCGGTGCTGCGCAAGCGCTTCAAGGGCACGCCCGAGCACGTCATCAACTTCTTCTTCTATGTGGCGGAAGAGGTGCGCGCGCTGCTCGCCGAAATGGGCTTCACCCATCTCGACCAGATCATCGGCGACACCGATCTTCTGGAGAAGCGCGACGTAATCCAGCACTGGAAGGCGCGCGGGCTCGATTTCGGCAAGATGTTCTTCAAGCCGGACGCGCCGCACGAGGCGGTGCACTGGACCGAGCGCCAGAAGCACCCGATCGACGACGTGCTCGACCGCAAGCTGATCGAGCTGGCCAAGCCGGCCCTGGAAGCCAAGCAGGCCGTCTCCATCGAGCTGCCGATCCGCAACGTCGACCGTTCGGCGGGCGCGATGCTGTCGGGCGAAGTGGCCAAGCGCTTCAAGCACAAGGGGCTGCGCGAGGACACGATCCAGGTGAAGCTTACCGGCACCGCCGGCCAATCCTTCGGCGCCTTCCTGGCGCGGGGCGTCTCGTTCGAGCTGGTCGGCGCCGGCAATGACTATGTCGGCAAGGGCCTGTCGGGCGGCCGTATCGTCATCCGCCCGCCGGAAGAGGCCAAGATCGTCGCGGCTGACTCCATCATCGTCGGCAATACGGTGCTTTACGGCGCCACCGAGGGCGAAGCCTATTTCGCCGGCGTCGCCGGCGAGCGCTTCGCGGTGCGCAATTCGGGCGTCGCGGCAGTAGTCGAAGGCGTCGGCGACCATGGCTGCGAATACATGACCGGCGGCATCGTCGTCGTGCTCGGCAAAACGGGGCGCAACTTCGCCGCCGGCATGTCGGGCGGCGTCGCCTATGTGCTCGACGAGAAGGGCGATTTCGCCGAACGCTGCAACATGGCGATGGTCGAGCTGGAGCCGGTGCCGGAAGAGGACGATCTGATGGAGAAGCTGCTCCATCACGGCGGCGACCTCGACCATAAGGGACGTGTCGACGTATCCGGCGACATGACCAGCCATGACGAGGAGCGGCTCTACCAGCTGATCTCGAACCACGTCCATTACACGGGGTCCGCGCGCGGCCGTGAAATCCTCGACAACTGGGCGGCGTTCCGGCCGAAATTCCGCAAGATCATGCCGGTCGAGTATCGCCGCGCGCTGATCGAGATGGAACGCATGCGCATGAGCGTGGCGGCCGAATAAGCATTGGACGGGCCGGAGAGATGGATCTCCGGCCGCCATCCTCACCAACAATCCTGACCCCGGACTGCGGTTGCCATGGCGGCCTTATGGGGTTAACGGGTGCGCCGACAAGTGCGTGCCTTCGGACAGCAGGGACTGGACTATGGGCAAGGTAACAGGGTTTCTTGAGATCGACCGGCAGGTGCACAAGTACCAGCCGGCCTCCGACCGCATCCGGCATTTCCGCGAATTCACGCTGCCGATGTCGGACAAGGAGGTCGAGAAGCAGGCCGCGCGCTGCATGGATTGCGGCATTCCGTTCTGCCACGGGCCGACCGGCTGCCCGATCCACAACCAGATCCCGGACTGGAACGACCTCGTCTACAATGGCGACTGGGACAATGCGATCCGCAACCTGCATTCGACCAACAATTTCCCGGAATTCACCGGCCGCATCTGCCCCGCACCTTGCGAGGAAGCCTGCACGCTGAACCTCGAGGACATTCCCGTCGCCATCAAGACGGTCGAGCAGGCGATCGCCGACAAGGCTTACGAGACCGGCCATATCAGGCCCTATCCGCCGGAGAAGAAGACCGGCAAGCGCGTCGCCGTCATCGGCTCCGGCCCGGCCGGCATGTCGGCTGCCCAGCAGCTCGGCCGCGCCGGCCACGACGTCCATGTCTATGAGCGCGAGAGCCGGCCCGGCGGGCTGATGCGTTACGGCATTCCCGACTTCAAGATCGAGAAGCACTATATCGACCGGCGCATCGAGCAGATGCAGGGCGAGGGCGTCACCTTCCATTGCGGCGTCAATGTCGGCGTCGACAAGCCGGTTGCCGAGCTGCTCGCCGAACATGACGCGGTGCTTTATTGCGGCGGTTCCGAAACGCCGCGCGCGGCCGGCATTCCCGGCGAAGATCTCGGCGGCGGGCATGACGCGATGGCCTATCTGGTGCAG
>NZ_RZSG01000344.1:0-6071 GCF_003997725.1 Mesorhizobium sp. M4A.F.Ca.ET.050.02.1.1 | reverse complement strand
GCTGCCACCAGCAAAGGCGCTGCCGGAAATGGCCAGAAGGGCGGCGGCAGTAAGAACAATCTTTTTCATTTTTAGTACTCCAGTATATTTTTCCGTCCGTCTAGCGGCGTGTCTTGGGAGGAAAGCGCGTCGTTCGGACAGCCCCGATGTGGGAGAGCCCCTTCCCGGTTTCCAATCACGAAGTTGTTTCGCCTGGACCATGGCTCTGCACCTTGAAATTGTGCCACGGCCTCCCACACGTATTGTATTGTAAAGCAATATCAATATGTTATCCGAATGGACCATCGACCCAGTTGACGATTTGGAAGATCTGCGTTCACACCGTCCTGCACGCATTGTCAACAGAAACGAACCGTTCGGTTCGATTTTAGAATCTCCTAATGGTCACTTTTCTATACTGTTAACCAATTCAGACCCGGTCAGCGGTCGATATGAAGGCGTTTCCAGCGCGCGATTCGGATCGCCCCCGAGGACGGCAATTCGGCGCCAGCGTGCCGCGAACCCGAAACGCGTGTCGCGCCCGCACGGATGCGATGTCGTTTTCGTACCGACGGTCCGCCGGCCTTAGTGATTAGATCAGGCCATCTCAGGTGCCGACCCGTGACGACGGGACGGAGAATTGGGAAGCCGGTCAAATTCCGGCGCTGCCCCCGCAACGGTGGTGGAGTTCAAGTCGCGACGGGAGACCACTGGGCCATCTGGCCTGGGAAGGTGTCGCGCCCGCCCGCAAGGGCACTCCAGAGCCCGGAAACCAGCCCCAGATTTCTAGGCTCGACTGATCGCGGTGGGCGGTCAAGAGGCGGATGGCGCGCGCCTGGCCCTGCCGGTGGCCGCCGTTCCTCTCCATCACCACCAGTTCAGTCCTTGATGCGACCGACGCGAGGGACAGGACATGGATGCGCGCAACGACATGCTGAGGCACCTGCATAACCGCAGGCAGGGCTTTTCGCTCGAACAGCCTTTCTACACCGACCCGGATTACTTCAAGCTCGACATGGAACTAATCTGGTATCGCGACTGGCTGTTCATCGGCCACGATTGCGAATTGCCGAAGCCGGGCAGCTACATCACCGCGCAGATCGGCGATTATCCGGTGGTCCTGGTCCGCGACCAGCAAGGCAGGATCAACGCCTTCCATAATTCCTGCCGCCATCGCGGCAGCCGCGTCTGCAACGCCGAGAAGGGCACCGCGGCGAAGCTCGTCTGCCCCTATCATCAATGGACCTACGAACTCGACGGCAGGCTGCTGTTCGCCCGCCAGATGGCGGATGGCTTCGACAAGAGCCAGTTCGGCCTGAAGCCGGTCACCTGCGAGAGCGTCGGCGGCTACATCTTCATCTGCCTGGCGAAACAGCCAGCCGATTTCGCGCCGATGCGCGCCATGATCGAACCCTATCTCCTGCCGCATCGATTGAGCGAAGCGAAGGTCGCTTTCGAATCGACCATCGTTGAGAAGGGCAACTGGAAGCTGGTCTGGGAAAACAACCGCGAGTGCTACCACTGCGCCGGCAATCATCCCGAACTCTGCAAGACCTTTCCCGAGGCGCCGACCGTGACCGGCGTACATGGTGCCGAAAGCGATCCCGAGATGCAGGCGCATTGGGCGAAATGCGAGGCGGCGGGCCTGCCGAGCAAGTTCCGCATCGACCCCGCCGGTCAGTATCGCGCCACCCGCGCGCCGCTCTTGCGCGATGCCGTCAGCTATACGATGAGCGGCAAGCGCGCGGTGAGGAAGAACCTATCCACGAGCGTCTCGGCGGACCGCATCGGCACGTTGATGCATTACCACTATCCGACGACCTGGAACCATATCCTGATCGACCATGCCGTCACCTTCCGGGTGCTGCCGATCAGCGCCACCGAAACCGCGGTGACGACGAAATGGCTGGTCCACAAGGATGCGGTGGAAGGCGTCGATTACGATCTTGCCGAACTCACCCATGTCTGGACCGAGACCAACGACCAGGATCGCCGCATCGTCGAGGAAAACGCTTTCGGCATTCTGTCGCCGGCCTATGAGCCCGGCCCCTATTCGGAGCAGCATGAGGGCGGCGTCATCCAGTTCGTCGAATGGTACGCCGGCTTCATCGGCCCGCGCCTTGCCGAAGGCGGCCAGCCGACGCTGCGCAGTGTTGCCTAGCACATGGCGCCCAAAAGTGTTGAGCGGTTTTGGCATCACGACATGTGCAGAATGAAAAGGACCAAGGGATGAACGCGATGACCGATCTCGCCCTCTATCGCCATCTCGACGAGATGGCGCCCTGGAACGACCGGCTGCAGGTGCTGGAGGTGATCGGCGTCAGCGACGAGGCGCCGGACGTCAAGACCTTCACCTTCCGCTCCGACAACCAGACCTGGTTCCGCTACAAGCCCGGCCAGTTCGTGACGCTGGAACTGCCGGTCGCCGACGGACCGCTGATGCGCACCTACACGCTGTCCTCATCGCCCTCGCGGCCGTTTTCGATCGCGGTGACGGTGAAGGCGCAGGCCGGCAGCATCGGCACGCGCTGGATGTTCGACAATCTCAAGCCCGGCGCCCATGTGAAGGCCTATGGCCCGGCCGGCGATTTCTCGCTGCACAGCCATCCGGCGGCCAAGTACCTGTTCATCTCTGCCGGCTCCGGCGTCACGCCGATGATGTCGATGCTGCGCTGGCTGAACGACTGCGCGCCCTGGACCGATGTCGGTTTCGTCAACTGCGCGCGCAGGGCGGAAGAGATCATCTTCCGCAAGGAGCTTGAATTGCTGGGCAGTCGCATGCCCGGCCTGTCGCTCGGCTTTATGATCGAGGAACGCTCCAGCCGCGAGGGCTGGTTCGGTCACATGGGGCGGATCGACGCCATAAGGCTTCCGCTTCTGGCACCTGACTACCGCGAGCGGGAAATCTTCTGCTGCGGCCCCGACCCGTTCATGCGCGCCGTCCGGCAGATGCTGGAGGCCGCCGGCTTCGACATGGCCAAATACCACCAGGAAAGCTTTGCCGCGCCGGTGGTGGAGGAGGTGCCGGCGCCGTTCGCGCTGCCGACCGACGGCGGCATCGAGATGCCCGTCGAGGCCGCGACGCCGGTTCGCTTTTCACTTTCCGATGTCGATGCCGAATGCATCGCCGGGCAAACCGTGCTGCAGACGGCGCGCGCTTCTGGCGTCAGGATCCCGGCCGCCTGCGAATTCGGCCTGTGCGGCACCTGCAAGGTGAAGAAGGTGTCCGGCGAGGTCGAGATGAGCCACAATGGCGGCATCCTCGATCACGAGATCGCCGACGGCTTCATTCTCGCCTGCTGCTCGAGGCCGATGACGGCGCTGGAAATCGAGGCCTGATCCGCCGCATAGAACCCCAAAAGTGACAGGTGTCTCGCCGTGTCCATCGTCTTGCCAAGCAGGAACCGAGTGTTTACAGGCGTTCCTCGGGGGGAGCACCGCGGTACCGCGGTTGCTTGAGCTATGAAGTGGGGCAAGAACAATGCGGGCAGCGGATGTCTACGCTGTTGCGAGCAAGGATATCGTTTTTGAATCCTTCGACGGCGAAGCCGTCGTGCTTGATCTCGCGAGCGGAAGGTATTTCGGTTTCTCCGATACGGGCAGCCGTATCTGGCAAGCGCTGTCGTTGGGCGTGCCGGCCCCGGCGCTGGTCGGACTGGCCGCGGGAACGGCGACGATAGGATTGGTCGAACTCGAAAGCTTCATCGCGCAGCTCATCGATTTCGGCCTGCTGGCGCCAGCCCCGGATGCGTCGGCGCAGCCGCTGCCGAGCGGGCTGCCGGCCGAGCTTGCCGCGTCCCGCGAACCCCTGAAAGTTGACGTCCACGACGATCTTGCCGATCTCATCATGGTCGATCCGATCCATGAGGTCGAGGAACCCTTGGGCTGGCCCGCGGTCAAGCACGCGTCGTGAGACATCCGGGAGCGGCCGATCGCATTGGCGACGGTGCGCGGGAACAGGCCATGTCGCAGGTCACCCTCGGAAGCTTGCCGGACTATGCCCGCCAGGTTTTGGCCATGGCCGAGAGTGCGGCCGCCAGCTATTCCGTCACGCGGGATGTCCGTTTGCACCGGTTGGACATGGCTGTCCATCTCACGCCCGGCCCCTTCGCGGATGCCATCGACCGCGGCCTTGTTCCGGCCGGCGGTGATCGGCAAGCGTCGGGCGTATGCCGCATCCTCATCGCCCATCCAGGCATCGGTAACATCGCCGCTCCGGCGAAATGGGGCGAGGCGCAGTTCGCCCCGCACGCCTTTGCCTCCCGGCTTGCCGACGCCGGGCTGCGCGGCTCCTACTTCCACGACCTCGACTTTTGGCAGGTATACGATCCCAAGCGCCGTGTCGGCGCGCAATTGATGCGCTCCGCCGACGGCTTTCCGCCCTGGGAGCCGGGCGCGCCGCTGCGCGCCTTTCTGCATTGGGACTACGCGGCGCGCGGCATGCGGCTTGCGCATGCCGGCACGCTGGGCATCGGCGGCAAGGGCATCCTGCTTGCCGGCGCCGGTGGAGCAGGAAAATCGGGAACCGTCGTCGCCGGCCTGCTCAACGGCCTGGACAGCGTCGGCGACGACTATGTGCTTATCGACAGGACGGATGAGGGGGTAAGGGCGTATCCGCTGTTTTCCACCCTCAAGCAGGATCCCGAGGGTTTCGAACGGCTTGGCCTCAGGCAGCGGCTGAAATCCTATGGTCCGCTGAACTGGCAGGGCAAGCATCCGTTCCACATCGATGACGTCGCGCCCCGGCCGCTGCCGGCAAGTCTGGACATCGCAGCGCTGGTGGTGCCACATATCGGCGGTGGTGGGACAAGCTCGGTCATGCCCTTGTCGCGCAAGGACGCCATGATTGCGTTGGCGCCGTCCGGCATCGCTCAGATGCCTGGCGAGCGCGAAGGCGGCTTTCGCTTTTTCAGCGATCTTACCCGCCTCTTGCCATGCTACCGTCTGGCGCTGGGGACGCGCCCGGAGGAAATCGCCGCCAAAGTTTCCGGGTTTCTCGCGCGAGGCTCCGCATGAAGCTGAGCGTGATTATGCCAGTCCATAACCGCGAGAAGTATGTCGGCGCTGCGCTGCGCTCGCTGCTCAGGCAGCGCGACCGTGCCGATCTCGACATCATCGTCATCGACGACGGCTCGATCGACGGCTCGGTTGAGGTGGTGCGCTCGATGATGAGCGAAGCATCCTGCATCCGTCTTTTCCAGCAGCCCAATATGGGCGTCACCAAGGCGCGCAACGCCGGCCTCCGGCGGCTCCTGCCACAGACCGGCTTTGTCTCCTTCCTCGATTCGGACGACATCTCGCCGGCCGGCCGCTTCAAGGACGATTTGGCGCTTTTCGAAACCGATCCCGGTCTCGATCTGACCTATTCGCTGATGACCCTGGCCGACAATCTGGACGACGAGACGCTGGAGCCGGCGGCCGACAGCCACTGCGTGACCGTGCGCGGAATCCATCTGTCGGCCGGGATATTCACGCGCCGGCTTGTCGATCGGATCGGTGACTTCGACACCGATTTCAGCCAGGCCGAAGACACGGACTACCTGCTGCGCACTTTCGAGAGCGGCCCGAACTATGTCATGCCCGATACGGTGGGGCTCTATTACAGGCGCCATCCCGGCAACATGACCAGGGAGCCTGATATTCCCCGTCGCGAGTTCATGCGCGCACTCCACAAATCGATGAAGCGGCGCCGGGCCGACCCGTCGCTGTGTGCGATCGACAAGATCTTTGAGGTCAAGGATCTCGCGGATTGGCGGTTCATGTGATGGCTGGCTACGGCGTCGTCATTCCGGCCTTCAACGCGGCCGCCACCATTGCCGATACGCTGCGCTCGGTGGCCGCGCAGACGATCGCCGCCGACGCCGTCGTGGTCGTCGACGACGGTTCGACCGATGATCTCGAGGCGGCGATCGCCATTGCGGACATCCCGGTCAGGCTGCTGCGCCAGGACAACGCCGGCCCCGGCAGCGCGACGACCAGGGGCATGGCGGCGCTGTCGACGCCGTTTATCGCGACGCTCGACGCTGATGACCTGTGGCTGCCGACCAAGATCGAATTGCAGCTCGCGCATCTTGAACGATCTCCGCGAACGG
>NZ_RZSG01000343.1:5625-6102 GCF_003997725.1 Mesorhizobium sp. M4A.F.Ca.ET.050.02.1.1 | reverse complement strand
ATGTGGCGCAGCACGATGCGGAACGCCGAGGCGCCCATCAATTGCACCGCCTTGATGAAATCCGAGTTGCGCACCGTCAGCGTCTCGGCTCGCGCGATGCGGGCGTAGGGCGGCCAGGAGGTGATGGCGATCGCCAGCACCGCGTTCTCGATGCCGGGGCCGAGCGCGGCAACGAAGGCTAGCGCCAGAACCAGTTTCGGGAAGGCGAGGAAGATGTCGGTGATGCGCATCAGGATCGCGTCGGTCCAGCCGCCGGCATAGCCGGCGACCGTGCCGACCAGGAGGCCGATCGGCGCGGCGATGACGGCGACGAGGATCACGACATAGAGCGTCCAGCGCGAGCCGTAGACGATGCGGGAGTAGATATCGCGACCGAGGTCGTCGGTGCCGAACCAGTGCGCGGCGCCGGGCGGCAGCAGGCGCGCATTCTTGAGGTCGCCGACGGTCGGCGAATAGGGCGCCAGCACGTCGGCGAAG
>NZ_RZSG01000343.1:0-5615 GCF_003997725.1 Mesorhizobium sp. M4A.F.Ca.ET.050.02.1.1 | reverse complement strand
AGGGCGATGATGATCAGCAGGCCGAGAACCGCCAGCCGGTTGGCGGAGAAGCGCCGCCACGCCACATAGGCGCGGCCGAGCCTTGCCTGCATGCGCGAGGCCGGCCGCTCGCTGAGCAGCCATTCGCGACGGCTCTGGATAGTCTCGGCGCTCATGCAGCCTTGGTCCTCGGATCGAGCACGCGGTAGAGCAGGTCGGAAAGAAGGTTGATGCCGATGAAGACCGAACCGATGATGATGGTGCCACCGAGCACGGCGTTCATGTCGGCGTTCTGCAGCGAATTGGTGATGTAGAGACCGATGCCCGGCCAGGAGAACACGGTCTCGGTCAGCACCGAGCCCTCGAGCAGGCTGGCGTAGGAGAGCGCGATCACCGTCACCATCGGCACCGCGGCATTGCGCAGCGCGTGGCCCCAGATGATGCGCGTTTCCGACAGGCCCTTGGCGCGCGCCGCGACTATGTATTCCTGCGCCATCTCGTTCAGCATGAAGGAGCGGGTCATGCGGCTAATATAGGCGAGCGAGAAGTAGCCGAGCAGCGAGGCCGGCAGGATGATGTGGCGATAGGCGTCGTAGAAGACATCCCACTGCCCCTGCATCGCCGCGTCGAGCAGATAGAAGCCGGTGATCGGCGTGAAAGTGTATTCGTAGACGACGTCGAGCCTGGCCGGAAAGGCGACCCATTGCAGCTTGGCGTAGAACAGGACCAGCCCAAGCAGTCCCAACCAGAAGATCGGTACCGAATAGCCGATCAGGCCGATGATGCGCACGATCTGGTCGACGAGGCTGCCCCGCCTGACGGCGGCCAGAACGCCGAGCGGCACGCCGATGACGGCGCCGATCAGCGTGCCCAGCGTCGCCAGTTCGATGGTCGCCGGGAAGACGCGGCGGATATCGGTCATGACCGGATTGGTGGTCAGCACCGAGGTGCCGAAATCGCCGCTCAGCGCACTCTTCACATAGATGTAGAACTGCTGGATCAGCGGCAGGTCGAGCCCCATCTCGCGGCGCGTGCGCTCGACGACATTGGCCGGCGCTCGGTCGCCCAGCACGGCCAGCACTGGATCGATCGGGATGACGCGGCCAATGAAGAAGGTCACCGCGAGCAGACCGAGATAGGTGGTCACCGCGATGACCAGGAAGCGGCCGATCGACGATAAGACAGCGGCGGAGCGGGTGCTGCCGCGCCCGGCCGCCGCCTGATTTTCAACGATGCTCACGCGGTGCGTCCGCCGGAACTATTCCTTGGAGACCGCCCCGACAAAGTTGGTGTCGAAGCTCGGGCCGAGCGCGAAGCCCTTGATGCTCTTGCGCAGACCAGCCACTTCCAGTTGCTGGTGGATGATGACGAAGGGGCTGGTGTCGACGATCTTCTTCTGCAGGTCCTTGTACATATCGGCGCGCTTGGCCGAATCCTTCTCCAGCAGCGCCGCTTCGGTCTCCTTGGTCAGATCCGGAATATCCCAGGCGTTGCGCCAGGCGAGGGTCTTGATCTTGGCGGAGTCGGAATTGTCCGGGTTCGAGGCGAAGGTCTGGGCGTTGGAGTTCGGATCGAAATAGTCCTGGCCCCAATTGCCGATATAGATGTCGTGGTTGCGGGCGCGATACTTGGTCAGCGTCTGCTTGCCGTCGCCCGGAATGATCTCAAGCTTGATGCCAACCTGACCCAGCGTCTGCTGGATCGACTCGGCCATGCCTGTCTCCGGCTGTTTGCTGCGCACGTCCATGGTCACGCTGAAGCCGTCCGCCAGGCCGGCCTTGGCCAGGAGTTCCTTGGCCTTGGCGACATCGAGCTTGAAGGGATTTTCATCGACCGCGCCAAGGTCGCCCTTGGGCAGGAAGGACTGGTGGATCTCGCCGATGCCTTTCAGGATGGTCGAGCTCAGGGCGTCGTAGTCGACCAGGTATTTGAACGCCTGGCGAACCTCCGGCTTGGCGAGGTTCGGATTCTTCTGGTTGAGGCTGATGTAATAGACCGTGCCCTTCGGCGCGCTTGTGGTGGTGAGGTCGGCGTTCTTGGCGACGGCATCCAGGTCGTTGGGCTCGAGGTTGCGGGCGACGTCGATATCGCCGGCCTCCAGCGCCAGGCGCTGCGCCGAGCTTTCCTTCATGAAGCGGTAGATGACGCGGGCGAGCTTGGCCTTCTCGCCATTGTAGTTGTCGTTGCGCTCCAAAACGACGGCCTCGTTGGCGCGCCATTCACGCAGCTTGAACTGGCCAGAGCCGGCGTAGCCGGTCTTCAGCCAGGCATTGCCGAAATCATTGTCCCATTTGTAGTCGGCGCTGGGGGTGACGGCGGCGACATGTTCCTTGACCAGCTTGCTGTCGACGACCGAGGCAACCGTGGCCGACAGGCAGTTGAGAACGAAGCTCGGCGCATAGGCCTTGTCGACGACGAACTGGAAAGTGGTGTCGTCGACCGCCTTGGCCTTTTCGGCGACATTGTCGCCGCTGATGCCGAACTGGCTGATGATAAAGGCGGGGCTCTTGTCCAGCTTGATGGCGCGCTCGAAGGAATAGGCGACGTCGGCGGCGGTGATCGGATTGCCCGAGGCGAATTTCATGCCGGGCTTGAGCTTGAAGGTGTAGGTCAGGCCGTCGTCGGAAACGGCCCAGCTCTCGGCGAGATCGCCCTTGACCTTGGAAGTGTCGCTGAGGTCGAGGCGGACCAAGAGATCATAGGTGTTGCCGGTGACCTCGGCGGTCGACAGCTCGAACGCCTCGCCCGGGTCCATGGTGATGATGTCGTCGAACGCGAAGCCCTCGACCAGCGTATCGGCCGGCGTGACGGCAAAGGCAGGCGCGACCAGCAGCGCGGACAGCGCCGCGCCCGCAAGCAAGGCACGAGAGCGAAGAGCAAACTTTTCCAGCATCATGGTGATCGTTCCCTGTTTTGTTGTTTGTTGACCTGAGTTCCCGGCTCAGGATTGCAGAAATTCCATCGGGTCGCGCGCGTGTCCCCGGCCACTTACCGTCATGGTTTTTGTCCAATTGGTCAACACCATATCCGGCGGCCCGCAAGCCGGCAACGCGCATTTGCAAGACAACGTATTGGACCAGAACGAGCCACGGCGTGTCGACCCATGCGCCGGCTAATCGATGCAGCCAATCGGGAAAATTCTGCTAAATTCGAGGTTACTTCAGCACCGCAACCAGGCCAACATCGGGGAAGCAGGTCGCGGCCCTGCCATTCTTCGCCTGCCAGGCGCCGATCGAGCGGCGGGGCTTGAAACCGGGCAGCCCGTCGGCACTGCCTACGTCGTAGCCCTTGGCCTCCAGCGCCCGCTGCAGGGCGGCAATATCGGAGCGGTGCAGATCGCCGACCGGCCCCCAGCTTGCGGTAAAGGTGGCGTCGCCCTTCGCGATGCGATCGGCGGCATGGCCGATGAACAGCGCGTAGAGGTCGCTGGTGTTGTACTGCTTCAGCACATAGAAGTTCGGCGTGACGATGAAGGCCGGTCCGCTGCGGCCGGCCGGCATCAAGAGGAAGCCCTCGGCTTTCAGCTCACTCGCCTGGAACGCCTTGTTGTCGGCTCGCCTGATACCCATCGCCACCCAGTCGGCAATCCTCTTGCCCTGATCGGGGCCTTCGAGCGAGCAGGAAACATTGGCCGGCGCGATCACCTCGGCTCCCCAGCCGCGGCCCCTGACCCAGCCATAATGGACGAGATAGTTGGCGATCGAGGCGAGCACATCCGGCGTCGAATTCCAGATGTCGGGCCGGCCGTCGCCGTCGAAATCGACTGCATGCTTGAGGAAGGATGTCGGCATGAATTGCGGCTGGCCGAGCGCGCCGGCCCAGGATGATTTCATCGCATTGACCGGTGCCAGCCCGCGCTCGACGATCTCCAATGCTGCCAGCACCTCGGTGCGGAAGAAGTCCTTTTTCGTCGACATGAAGGCCTTGGTGCCCAGCACCTCGAAGGCGTCGTAAGGCATCTTGGCCGCGCCGAAGCCGGTCTCCCGGCCCCAGATCGCCAGAAGCACCTCGCCCGGTACGCCATAGCGCTTCTCGATCAGCCCCAGCACCCTCGCATTGGCGCCTTCGCGCGTTCGCCCCCCGGCGGTGACGGCGCGAACGGTCTTCTCGGCGAAATAGGCGCCGGGCGGCCCGAACTCGGCCTGGTGCTGCTTCTCGGGCGTCGTCGGCGTCTCGCCGGGCATAACGAGGTCCGGCAGCTTGAGGTTCGGCTTCACGCCGATGAAGGCCTCGTCGAAGGTCTTCCTGGAGATTCCCTTGGCCTTGGCTTGTGGCCAAAGGTCGCTCTGCAGCCAGGTGCGGAACTGGTCGTCGATGGGGGCTGCGGCGGTGGGGAAGGAGAGGAGGAAAATGAACAGAGCCGCGAAGAGGGAAAGCGCAGCCAGTTTTGAATGCTTGCGTTCTGTCGCGCCCCCCTCTGTCCTGCCGGACATCTCCCCCACAAGGGGGGAGATTGGCCGTCGCCTTGGCTTTCGCCAATCGCCAACGCTGAAGGAAGAACGCCGCGAGCGAAGCTGCCAATCTCCCCCCTTGTGGGGGAGATGTCCGGCAGGACAGAGGGGGGCGCGAAGGAATACTGTCATTTCCAGGCTACCTCCTCGTTGAAGCCCTCAAAACGCCGTCCTCGATCGCAGCGCAGCGGCTAGCGTGCCTTCGTCGAGATAGTCGAGTTCGCCGCCGACCGGAACGCCATGCGCCAGCCTTGTCACCTTGACCTCGAAGCCGGAGAGCTGGTCGGTGAGGTAGTGCGCCGTGGTCTGGCCTTCGACAGTGGCGTTGACGGCGAGGATCACTTCCTTGACCTCGCCGCCGGCGACGCGGTCGACCAGCGAGCGGATGTTGAGCTGCTCGGGGCCGATGCCGTCGAGCGGCGACAGCGTGCCGCCGAGCACGTGGTAGCGCACATTCATCGCCGCCGCCCGCTCCAGCGCCCAAAGATCGGAGACGTCCTCGACGACGATGAGCGTGCCGGCGTCGCGGCGCGAGTCGGTGCAGATCATGCACGGGTCGGAGGTGTCGACATTGCCGCAGGTCGAGCAGATGCGCACCTTGTCGACCGCCTCGCCCATGGCGGCGGCGAGCGGCTGCAGCAGCTGCTCCTTCTTCTTGATGAGATGAAGCGCGGCGCGCCTGGCCGAACGGGGGCCCAGCCCCGGCACCTTGGCCAGGAGCTGGATCAGGCGTTCGATCTCTGGACCGGCGATTCGCTTGGACATCGCACTGATCTAGGATTTTTCAGAGCGGTTTGGAACATCCACCCGGAGGAATGGTCCGCCATGCTGACAGGGCGGACCATCAATTGCAGGTCAGCTCAGTAGGCTTCCAGCGGCCGGCTCTGGCTTACGATCATCGCGCCGATGGCGTCGGTGTTCTCAGGCGTCGACTGGAAACCCATCGCCGCTTCCTGCGGCGCGCTCGGCACCGAGGTGATGTAGCGGCTGTTCAAGGTGCCGCCGAAACGCGAGGCATCCGGCTCCGCCATCGGCTCCTGCATCGCCACCACAACCGGCTTCGCCGCGACACGACCGGCCTTCGACGCAGGCGCAACGGCGGCGGTCATGTAGGTTTGCTCAGCAGCAACGGTACCGGTTTTTGCCGTCCTGGCCGCGGATGCGGGCTCCACGGCAGCGGTCATC
>NZ_RZSG01000342.1:0-6123 GCF_003997725.1 Mesorhizobium sp. M4A.F.Ca.ET.050.02.1.1 | reverse complement strand
CCGAAAGATCGCTCGAATGCGCATAGCCGCTGGCCTCGCCGGCGACAGCGCGCAATCCGAAACCCTGGTCGGTGTTGAAGTTCGCGGTCTTCAGCCGGCCATTGTCGAACATCAGCGCCTCGCTTTCGCTGTATTCGAGGAACAGTTCGCCATCGTCGGCGCCGTTGATGGTCTCGGCGACGATCTTCTTCAGGCGATCGCCGGAAATGTCGAATTGGCCGATCAGGCTGTTCATGGCAGGTCCGTCCGCGGGAGGATTGGTCGTTCCCCCATGTAGGGGCGAAGGCGCGCCGAGACAATCGGCAACAGGCCCGATCACACCGGTGTCAGGCCACCGCCGTCGTCGCAGCCTGCCCGGCTAGGATCAGGGGAGCGCGGCAAAACCGTCGGCGAAACCCTTGAGGTCGACAGGAATGCCGATGCCTTCTTCCGGCGTCTGGAAGACGATGAAGGTGGCCGAGGTGCCGGTCTTCAGCGTGTCGAGGAGCGGCTTTTCGAGGATCACCTCGGCATAGCAGCCGTCCTGGAAGCAGCGTACGAAATAGGCCCGCCCGATGTCCTTGCCATCGACATTGAGGCCAAGCCCGTTGGGCAGGAGAACGCCGAGCGGGGCCAGCACACGCAGGATCTCCGCCTTGTTGTCGGCGGTGCGCAAAACGACCACCGACAGCCCCATCTCCGGCCGGTCCTCGGCGACGACGTTCTGCATCATCACGCATTGCTCCGACGTCGCGCCGGCCGGCGTGTCGCAGATGATCGACCACGCGCCATGCGTCGAGCGCACAGTGCCGCTCGGCTGCTGCGCAGCATTGGCCTGTGCGGCGTACGATGCGCCCGTGCCGGACAGGCAGGCGCCAAGCAAGGCGGCGAGAAAGATGACCTTCGCCAAGGTTCTCGAAAGCCAGGGTCTCATGACGGCTCCATTGCGAATCACGGCACTTTGAAGCCGAGCGACAGCCAAGTAAAGGACGAGACCGCCGCCAGCCCGCCCGGACATGGGCAATTCAGCGCTTTTCCAAGCCAAATTCGCCCGAATTGCGACCGTGCGGCGCGCGGGTCCGGAGCGTTCACTGCCGATCACGCGCCGGTGATCGGCAGAGGCCGCTTTGCCGTCCCGAAGGCGTGGTCGCACTTGCGCGCAAAAATGCCGCACGGTTTCCTCCGCTCCTTTCTTGCGGAGGCAATTAGAGTATGGTTTGAACCAGCCTTGGGACTGTCCGGGATTCCCGTCCCGGCGCTATTCGATATTCTTGCGCATACGGCCGCGAGAAAATGGGAGATGATGAGGGCGATGAGAAAATTCCTAGCAAGCGCCGCTGCCGCCGTCGCTGTCTTTGCCGGCGCATCCGCCCATGCGGCCCAGCCGCAGCCCTGGGAGATGACCTTCCAGCCCGCCGTCACAGACATCATGCGGCAGGTGACCTGGTTCGAGCACTACACGCTGTGGTTCATCGTGCCGATCACGCTGTTCGTGCTGTTCCTGCTCGCCTATTGCATCCTGAAGTTCCGCGCCAGCGTCAATCCGGTGCCGTCGCGCACCAGCCACAACACGCTGATCGAGGTGATCTGGACGGTCGGGCCGGTTGTCATCCTGCTCTGCCTGGCCATCCCCTCGTTCCAGCTGCTCACCGCGCAGTACACGCCGCCGGAGGAAGCCAAGCTGACGCTCAAGGCGACCGCCAACCAGTGGAACTGGGACTACGAATACCAGCTCGACAAGACGCTCTCCTTCAACTCCGCTATCCTCCAGGACGCCGACCGCGCCGCCGCCGGCAAGGAAGACCGCAAGCTCTATCCGCGCTTGCTCGCCGTCGATAACGAACTGGTCGTGCCGGTCAACACCATGACCCGCGTCCTGGTGACGGCGACCGACGTGATCCATGCCTTCGCCATGCCGTCCTTCGGCGTCAAGACCGACGCCGTGCCCGGCCGCATCAACGAGATCTGGTTCAAGGCCGAGAAGGAAGGCCTCTACTACGGCCAGTGCTCGGAGCTGTGCGGCAAGGACCACGCCTTCATGCCGATCGCCATCCGCGTCGTCTCCGACGCGCAGTACAACACCTGGCTGGCCGCAGCCAGGGCCGACCTGCCCGGCGCCAACAAGGCGCTGATGGCCGAGGTCGATGCTCAAGACAAGGTAGCGGCTGCCGGCAACTGATGCCGCGGCCAGGAAAGATCAGGGAACGGAGCGGAACATGGCAGAGGCTGCAGCTCACGACGATCACGACCACAAGCCCTATCATGGCTGGGTCCGCTGGGTCTATTCGACCAATCACAAGGACATCGGCACGCTCTATCTGATCTTCGCGATCTGCGCCGGCATCATCGGCGGCGCGCTGTCGGTCGTCATGCGCATGGAGCTGCAGGAGCCGGGCATCCAGATCTTCACCGGTCTGGCGCAGATGGTCTACGGCATGAGCGGCGACGCGGCGCTCGACGGCGGCAAGAGCATGTACAATGCCTTCACCACCGCACACGCGCTGATTATGATCTTCTTCATGGTCATGCCGGCGCTGATCGGCGGCTTCGCCAACTGGATGGTGCCGATCATGATCGGCGCGCCGGACATGGCCTTCCCGCGCATGAACAACATCTCCTTCTGGCTGCTGCCGCCGGCCCTGATCCTGCTGCTCACCTCGATGTTCGTGCCGAGCGCGCCGGGCGCCTTTGGCGTCGGCGGCGGCTGGACGATCTATCCGCCGCTGTCGACATCCGGCCAGCCTGGACCGGCCATGGACCTGGCGATCCTGTCGCTGCACATCGCCGGCGCCTCCTCGATCCTCGGCGCCATCAACTTCATCACCACCATCTTCAACATGCGCGCGCCGGGCATGACCCTGCACAAGATGCCGCTGTTTGCCTGGTCGGTGCTGATCACCGCCTTCCTGCTGCTTTTGTCGCTGCCGGTCCTGGCCGGCGGCATCACCATGCTGCTCACCGACCGCAATTTCGGCACCACCTTCTTCACGCCGGATGGCGGCGGTGACCCGATCCTGTTCCAGCACCTGTTCTGGTTCTTCGGTCACCCGGAAGTCTACATCCTGATCCTGCCGGGCTTCGGCATCGTCAGCCACATCGTCTCGACCTTCTCGAAGAAGCCGGTGTTCGGCTACCTCGGCATGGCCTACGCCATGGTCGCGATCGGCGCCGTCGGCTTCATCGTCTGGGCGCACCACATGTACACGACCGGCCTGTCGCTCGACACGCAGCGCTACTTCGTCTTCGCCACCATGGTCATCGCGGTGCCGACGGGCGTGAAGATCTTCTCCTGGGTCGCCACAATGTGGGGCGGGTCGATCTCGCTGAAGACCCCGATGCTGTGGGCGATCGGCTTCATCTTTCTGTTCACGCTGGGCGGCGTCACCGGCGTCCAGCTCGCCAATGCCGGTCTCGATCGCCCGCTGCACGACACCTACTATGTCGTCGCGCACTTCCACTACGTGCTGTCGCTCGGCGCCGTCTTCGCCATCTTCGCCGGCTGGTATTACTGGTTCCCGAAGATGACCGGCTACATGTACTCGCCCGTCATCGCCAACACCCACTTCTGGGTCACCTTCGTCGGCGTCAACCTGATCTTCTTCCCGCAGCATTTCCTCGGCCTGTCGGGCATGCCGCGCCGCTACATCGACTATCCGGATGCCTTCGCCGGCTGGAACATGGTGTCGTCCTACGGTTCCTACATTTCGGCCGTCGGCGTCGTGATCTTCCTTTATGGCGTGTTCGAGGCGTTCCAGAAGAAGCGGGTGGCCGGCGCCAATCCGTGGGGCGAGGGTGCGACCACGCTCGAATGGCAGCTGCCGTCGCCGCCGCCGTTCCACCAGTGGGAACAGTTGCCGAAGATCAAGTAGGCGGCGGTTCCGCGCGAATACGAGACCGCCGGCTCGTCCGGCGGTTTTGGCCAACGGAATGATGGACTTTAAGTACGCATGGCCCTTGTCGACGAGAGATTGATTGACGAAGCGGGCTTTCGCATGTCGGAAGCGACGGCGGGCGATTTCTTCGCTCTCCTGAAGCCGCGCGTCATGTCGTTGGTGGTGTTCACCGCCTTTGTCGGCCTGGTCGCGGCGCCCGTCACCATCAATCCGCTGCTGGCGGTGATCGCCATCCTGTCGATCGCTATCGGCGCTGGCGCTTCCGGCGCGCTCAACATGTGGTACGACGCCGACATCGATCGGGTGATGACCAGGACCAAAGACCGTCCGGTTCCGGCCGGCCGCGTCACGCCTGGCGAAGCGCTGAGTTTCGGCCTGGTGCTGTCGGTGCTGTCGGTGATGACGCTGGGCGTGCTGGTCAACTGGCTGTCGGCCGCGCTTCTGGCCTTCACGATTGTCTTCTACGCCGTCATCTACACCATGTGGCTGAAGCGCTGGACGCCTCAGAACATCGTCATCGGCGGCGCCGCCGGGGCCATCCCGCCCGTCATCGGCTGGGCGGCAGTGACCGGCAATATCAGCCTGGAAAGCCTGATCCTGTTCCTGATCATCTTCCTGTGGACACCGCCGCATTTCTGGGCGCTCGCGCTCTTCAAGTCCGAGGACTATCAGCGCGCCGGCATCCCGATGATGCCGAATGTCGCCGGACAGGCATCCACCAGGCGCCAGATCTTCGCCTATTCGCTCATCCTGGCGCCCGTCGGAGTGCTGCCCTGGGCGCTCGGTTTCACCACGGTCGCCTATGGGGCCGTCGCCGCCGTGCTTGGCGCCGGCTTCGTCTGGTATGCCTGGAAGGTGCTTGGCATGGCCGCCGACGATCGCGCCATGAAGCCGGCCAAGGCTTTGTTCGCCTATTCGTTGCTCTACCTCTTCGCCATCTTCGCCGCCTACCTCGCCGACTGCGTGGTCGGGCGCGCGCTCGCCATGGGGGGGATTTGATCGTGGCCGACAAGAACCTTGAGCTCGTCACGCTGACCGAACGCCAGCAGAAGGCACGGCGCAGCCGCTCGGTCGCCATCGGCGTTGCGCTGGCGGTGCTCGTCGTCATCTTCTATATCGCCACCATTGTGAAGTTCGGCCACAACCTCTCGGGGACGATGTGACGATGGCGCGCGAAACAATCACCGACCCCACCAAGAAGAACACCAACCGCGTCGTCGCCGGCGTCTGCATCGCCTTCTTTGCCGGCATGATCGGCATGGCCTATGCCGCAGTGCCGCTCTACACCATGTTCTGCCAGGCCACCGGCTATGGCGGCACTGTCAAGCGCGCCACTCAGCAATATGCCGACCGCGTGCTCGACCGCGACATCACCGTCCGCTTCGATGCCAACACCGCTGGCGTTCCGTGGGAGTTCCAGCCGGTCGCCCGCTCGGTCACCATCAAGATCGGCGAGACGGTGGAGGCACATTACAGCGCCACCAACAAGTTCGACCGTCCCTTTACCGGCCGCGCCACTTTCAACGTGCAGCCGGAACTGGCCGGTCCCTACTTCAACAAGGTGGAGTGCTTCTGCTTCACCGACACGACGCTGAAGCCCGGTGAATCGCTGGACATGCCGGTCGTGTTCTATGTAGATCCCGATATCGTCGACGTGCCGGAACTGAAGGACTTGAAGACCATCACCCTGTCCTACACCATGTTCCCGGTCGACAAGAACAAGCCCGTCGCATCGTCGGCGCCGGCCCAAAGCACCAACAAAGTTCCGAATACCGAAGCAAGCCTCGGGGGTTGATATGGCAGACGCACACGCAAAACCACAGCACGACTACCATCTCGTCGACCCCAGCCCGTGGCCGTTCCTTGGCTCCGTCGGCGCGCTGGTGACCGCCATCGGCGGCGTCTGCCTGATGCAGTACCTGAAGGCCGGCAGCTTCCCGATCTTCGGCCATAACATCGCCAATCCCTGGCTATTCTTCATCGGCCTCCTGATCGTGATCTACACCATGTTCGCCTGGTGGTCGGACACCATCAAGGAAGCGCATGAGGGCCATCACACCCGCGTCGTGTCGCTGCATCTGCGCTACGGCATGATCATGTTCATCGCCTCCGAGGTGATGTTCTTCGTCGCCTGGTTCTGGGCTTTCTTCGATGCCAGCCTGTTTCCGGGCGAGACGCAGCAATATGCCCGCACCGCCTTCACCGGCGGCGTCTGGCCGCCGAAGGGCATGGAGGTCCTCGACCCGTTCCA
>NZ_RZSG01000341.1:0-6125 GCF_003997725.1 Mesorhizobium sp. M4A.F.Ca.ET.050.02.1.1 | reverse complement strand
GGCCAGATGCTGATCGCCGGCGTCGTCCGCGAAGAGGGCGGCTCGGCGGCAGGCGCCGGCAGCCGCTATTACAATTCCGTGGTGGCGATCAACGACAAGGGCGAGATCACCGACGCCGTCGACAAGATCCATCTGGTGCCCTTCGGCGAATATCTGCCTTTCGCCGACCTGTTCGACCGCTTCGGGGTCGAACAACTGGTCGCCGGCCCGATGAATTTCGCGCCCGGCAACGTGCGCCATCCGATCGCGCTGCCGGACGGCGTGCGGGCGCTCCCCTTCATTTGCTATGAAGTCATTTTCCCCGACCTTGTGACGGTTGACGCAGCGTCATCTCAGCTTATTGTGAACGTCACGAACGATGCGTGGTTCGGCGACACGCCGGGACCATACCAGCACTTCAGGCAGGCCCAGATTCGCGCGGTGGAGAATGGATTGCCTTTGTTGCGCGCGGCTAACAATGGCATTTCCGCCATTGTCGACTCGCGCGGCCGCATTGTCGACGCGCTCGCAGTCAACACGCGCGGTGCCATCGACGCGCGCGTACCGATCTCTGGGCGCGCCCTCATTTCTGCCGATCGGCGGCGCATTAACGGATTGCTGATCATGTTCCTGTTCGCGCTGGGAGCACTCCTATCGAATGTAAGGCTACGGCTACGGGTGAATTGACAGCCGACACATTAGAAACTCATACTGTAAGCGCCTGAAATTTCTCGAAGTCGGTTGGAGGTTCTGTTGGGGCAGTTGGCTCCGGCTTCGTTTGGGCAAGAAAAAATAGAAAAAGCCGGAAAAATTCGGCGAGGAGAAAATGACAGAAGAAAACAAGAAAAAGCCGAATCCGATCGACATCCATGTCGGAAGTCGCATCAGGCTTCGGCGAAATATGCTTGGAATGAGCCAGGAGAAGCTGGGTGAGAATCTCGGCATCACGTTTCAACAGATCCAGAAGTACGAGAAAGGCACCAACCGGGTCGGCGCCAGCCGCTTGCAGGCCATAGCGTCCATCCTCAGCGTGCCCGTAGCCTTCTTTTTCGAGGATGCCCCGGGTCAGGAGGCCGTGGGCAACCGAGGATTTGCCGAAGACGCGTCGATGGCTTTCGCCGTCGAATTCTGCGGCAGTCCGGAAGGGCTTCAACTCAACCGCGCCTTCGTCAAGATTGCCGACGTCAAGGTGCGTCGCAGGATCATCGATCTGGTGAAATCGCTTTCTACCGACGACGCCGACTGATCCAGGGGCTTGTGCCACCGACGGCGCCCCGTCGGTGGTGGCACAAGACAAACTGTGCTCACATTCATGCCAGAACCGCGGCGGCGCTTGACGAGCGGCGCCCGGCACCGCTAACACGTGGCGCGCCAAAATCGGCAACCTGTCGATTTTTTTCAAGAGGGGACACCCGTGACGCGGCTGAACTACTTCTTCACCTCGGAATCCGTTGCCGAGGGCCATCCCGACAAAGTTTGCGACCGTATCTCCGACGAGATCGTCGATCTGGTCTATCGCGAGGCCAAGAAAACCGGCATGGATCCCTGGAAGGTCCGTGTCGCCTGCGAGACCCTGGCCACGACCAATCGTGTCGTCATCGCCGGCGAGGTCCGGGTTCCAGAGACGCTGCTGAGGAAAGACAAGGCCGGCAACATCCTCAAGGACGCCGCCGGTCATCCGGTCGTCAATCCGGCAAAGTTCAAGTCGGTAGCCCGCAAGGCGATCCGCGAGATCGGCTACGAGCAGGCCGGCTTCCACTGGAAGACGGCGAAGATCGATGTCCTGCTGCACGGCCAGTCGCCCGACATCGGCCAGGGCGTCGACAACGCCGCCGACCGCCAGGGCGAGGAAGGTGCCGGCGACCAGGGCATCATGTTCGGCTACGCCTGCCGCGAGACTCCGGACCTGATGCCGGCGCCGATCTACTACAGCCACAAGATTCTCGAGCTCCTGGCCGCCGCGCGCCATGACGGTGACGGCGAGGCCGGCAAGCTCGGGCCGGACGCCAAGAGCCAGGTCACCGTGCGCTATGTCGACGGCAAGGCCGCGGAAGCGACGCAGATCGTGCTGTCGACCCAGCATCTCGATGCGACCTGGGATTCCAAGAAGGTCCGCAAGGTCGTCGAGCCCTATATCCGCGAGGCGCTGGGCGATCTCAAGATCGCCGAGGACTGCAACTGGTACATCAATCCGACCGGCAAGTTCGTCATCGGCGGTCCGGATGGTGACGCCGGCCTCACCGGGCGCAAGATCATCGTCGACACCTATGGTGGCGCGGCGCCGCATGGCGGCGGCGCCTTCTCCGGCAAGGACACCACCAAGGTCGACCGCTCGGCAGCCTATGCGGCGCGCTACCTCGCCAAGAACGTGGTCGCCGCCAAGCTCGCCGACCGCTGCACCATCCAGCTGTCGTACGCCATCGGCGTCGCCCAGCCGCTGTCGGTCTATGTCGACCTGCACGGCACCGGCAAGGTCGACGAGGCAAGGCTGGAGGACGCGCTGCGCTCGGTCATGGACCTGTCGCCCTCCGGCATCCGCCGCCACCTCGACCTCAACCGGCCAATCTACGCGAAAACCTCGTCCTATGGCCATTTCGGCCGCAAGGCCGGCCGCGACGGTTCCTTCTCCTGGGAGAAGACCGATCTCGCCAAGGCGCTGAAGGACGCGGTCGCCGCCTGACGGCGACTGCAAACCTGTCCATGGATACAAAAGACAGGCCGAGCCGCGCGACCGAAGCTTTCTTCGGCCGCCGGCGCGGCAAGACCATCCGTCCGCAGCAGGCCGCGGCGCTGGAAAGCGGTTTTCAGACCTATCGGCTTGATCTGGCGGCCGAGCCGCCAGCCGACTTGCGCCAGCTGTTTGCCACCGATGTTTCCGCTATTCAGCTTGAAATCGGCTTCGGCGGTGGCGAGCACCTGCTGCATCGCGCGACGGCGGCTCCGCAAACCGGCTTTATCGGCGTCGAGCCGTTCGTCAACGGCATGGCCAAGCTGATGATGGCGGTCAGGGAAAAGCCGCTGGCCAATCTCAGGGTCTATGACGACGACGCCACACGGCTGCTCGACTGGCTGCCGCCAGCTTCGCTGGACGGCATCGACCTGCTGTATCCTGATCCCTGGCCGAAGAAGAAGCACTGGAAGCGGCGCTTTGTCGGTCCGGTCAATCTCGACCGTTTCGCCCGGGTGCTGAAGCCGAGCGGAAGATTCCGTTTTGCCTCCGACATCGACACTTATGTGAATTGGACACTGTTGCACTGCCGGGTGCACGGCGCCTTCACATGGCAGGCGCGGGACGCGGCCGACTGGCATCGGCCTTACGATGCCTGGCCAGGCACGCGCTATGAGGCCAAGGCCCTGCGTGAGGGCCGGCAGCCCGCCTATCTGACTTTCGTCAGAACATAGGCCCGGCGCGATACGGCTAACCGCGCCAGGGGCAGTTGCATCAGAAGCGCCCGATCTTTCAGAAGCGACCCATCCTGTCGAAGGCGGCCGGGTCCATTCCAAGTTTGCGCAGATCGTTGGTGCGCGGCCTGCGGCCGGCCTCGACGGCGCGCGACGCGGCAACGGCGCTGCCGAATGTGGTGAAGATGTCGCCGATGGCGGAAAACAGCTTGCGGCTACCCATGATTTTCAACCTTTCGCGCGCCACCGCGCGCAATTTCTCTTGTTGTGCGATGCAACATAGATAGGCGCGGCGCGCCAGCGATCACAGGGGCGTTACCGCATGGACGCCATGCGCCGGGCGCAAGGCTGCCTGGGCCGGCCTCCATTTGCTGGTGGTCCGCAGCAAGACCGCCGCGTTTGCCACGCTCCTCACGGTAGACTTGAAACGCCGGCCGGGATCGTCTATATCAGCGTCAAATTCTTGGTCGGTATGACGAAGAGTGGGTCCACCCGGTCCCGCTCTTTTTTATTACCTGCCGGCCAGTCACGAAGAAAGAGCGACAGGGACCTGATGAGCGCAGCGGCAATCGACGCCGACGACCGTATCATCCGCGAAAGCGGCATCGATGCCCGCATCGCGCTGATTGTGCAGCCGGTGCTGCGCGGCATAGGCTTCCGCCTGGTGCGGGTGCATTTGTCGGGCCAGAACGGGCTGACGCTGCAGATCATGGCCGAACGCGAGGACGGCACCATGACCGTCGAGGATTGCGAAGAGGTCAGCCGCGCCGTTTCTCCGGCGCTCGATGTCGAAGATCCGATCGAAAAGGCGTATCATCTCGAGGTCTCTTCGCCCGGCATCGACCGGCCGCTGGTGCGCAAGTCGGATTTCGCCACCTGGACCGGCCATCTGGTCAAGATGGAGACATCGGTCCTCGTCGGCGACCGCAAGCGCTTCAAGGGCAAGATCGCCGAGAGCGACGCCGATGGCGTGCTGATCGCCCGCGACAAGGCGGCCTATGGCGAGGAGCCGACGGTGCGCGTGCCTTACGATGCGATCGCCGATGTTCGGCTGGTGCTGACCGATGATCTCATCCGCGACGCTCTGTCGAAGGACAACAGGGCGCGCAAGGAAGCCAGGAAGCGTCGCGGCGAAGCGGAAGACGCAGCCGTGGATACGGAAAACGAAACCGAACAGGACAATTGATTTGAGCCGCCCGGCGAAAGGTCCGGCAACAGGCTCGGGAGAAAGACAATGGTTGTAAGCGCCAACAGACTGGAACTGCTGCAGATCGCCGATGCGGTCGCGCGTGAAAAGTCGATCGACAAGTCGATCGTCATCGCCGCCATGGCCGATGCGATCCAGAAAGCGGCGCGCTCGCGCTACGGCCAGGAGACCAACATCCGCGCCGACATCAACGCCAACACCGGCGAGATGAAGCTGCAGCGGCTGATGGAAGTGGTCGAGAAGGTCGAGGATTACGCTACCCAGATCGCCATTTCCTCGGCCCGCGAGCGCAACCCCGACGCCCAGCTCGGCGATTTCATCGCCGAACAGCTGCCGCCGATGGATTTCGGCCGCATCGCCGCCCAGTCGGCCAAGCAGGTCATCGTGCAGAAAGTGCGCGAGGCCGAGCGTGACCGCCAGTATGACGAATACAAGGATCGCATCGGCGAGATCGTCAACGGCACCGTCAAGCGCGTCGAATACGGCAACGTCATCGTCGATCTCGGCCGCGGCGAGGCGATCATTCGCCGCGACGAGCTGATCCCGCGCGAGAATTACAAATATGGCGATCGCGTCCGCGCCTATGTCTACGACGTGCGCCGCGAGCAGCGCGGCCCGCAGATCTTCCTGTCGCGTACCCATCCGCAGTTCATGGCCAAGCTGTTCACCATGGAAGTGCCGGAAATCTACGACGGCATCATCGAGATCAAGTCGGTGGCCCGCGATCCGGGCTCGCGCGCCAAGATCGCCGTCATCTCGCGTGATTCGTCGATCGATCCGGTCGGCGCCTGCGTCGGCATGCGCGGCAGCCGCGTCCAGGCGGTGGTCGGCGAATTGCAGGGTGAGAAGATCGACATCATCCCGTGGTCGCCGTCGGCCGCTTCCTTCATCGTCAACGCGCTGCAGCCGGCCGAGGTCGCCAAGGTGGTGCTCGACGAGGACGCCGAGCGCATCGAGGTCGTGGTGCCGGACGACCAGCTGTCGCTGGCCATCGGCCGCCGCGGCCAGAACGTCCGGCTCGCCTCGCAGCTTACCGGCTGGGACATCGACATCCTGACCGAGCAGGAAGAGAGCGAGCGCCGCCAGAAGGAATTCGTCGAGCGTTCGGCGCTGTTCATGGAGGCCCTCGACGTCGACGAGATGGTCGGCCAGGTGCTGGCCTCCGAAGGCTTCACCAGCGTCGAGGAAGTCGCCTATGTCGACGCCGGCGAGATCGCTTCGATCGACGGCTTCGACGAGGACACCGCTTCGGAAATCCAGACCCGCGCCCGCGAGTATCTGGAGAAGATCGAGGCCGAGCATGACGACAAGCGCAAGGCGCTCGGCGTCGAGGACGAGCTGCGCGAAATCCCCGGCATCACCACCGCCATGATGGTGACGCTCGGCGAGGACGGCGTGAAGACGATCGAGGATTTCGCCGGCTATGCCGCCGACGACCTGACCGGCTGGAAGGAACGCAAGGACGGCGAGACCAAGGTCTATCCGGGCGTACTCGCCAGCCACGGCGTGTCGCGCGCCGATGCCGAGCAGATGGTTC
>NZ_RZSG01000340.1:0-6126 GCF_003997725.1 Mesorhizobium sp. M4A.F.Ca.ET.050.02.1.1 | reverse complement strand
ATCGCAAGATGGCATATAGGGGTTGGACCAGCAAAGGCGAGAGTTGGCCGGCCGCTCCCCTATCCGAAGACGTGGAGAACCACCGTCAGCCAGAAGGACGTGGTCACCACCGCGCTCGCCGTCGCGATGGTTATCTGGTTCGACGCCAGCGCCTGGCCGGTGTTGAACTGGACGGCGATCAGGTAGGAATTGATGCCCGAGGGCAGAGCCGCCGCCACCACCGCCACCTTGGCCGTCAGCGGCGGCAGGCCAAGCACCCAGACCAGGCCAAGCACTAGCCCCGGCATCAGGAACAGTTTCAGCGCCGACAGCGCCAGCGCCGGCCGGATGTTGCCGGAGATGCCGAAGCGGCGCAGGCTGAGCCCCATGGCGAACAGCGCCACCGGCCCGGCGGTATCCGCCAGGGCATCGACCACACGCGAGACGAGCTCCGGCAGCGGCGCGCCGCTCAGGCGGAAGGCAAGTCCGGCGAGTATGCCGATGATCAGCGGATTGAGGAACAGCCGCCTGAGGAAGCTGGTGACGACACGCAGCGGATGCGCGGGCTCGCCGGCGCCGCGGCCGAACATCTCGAACAGGACGATCGAGGCCATCATCGTGACCGGCAGGTGGACGGAGACCAGCAGCGACAGGACCTCGAAGCCGCTCGGTCCGAATATGCCGAGGATGAAGGGCGCGCCGAGCAGGACGATGTTGGAATAGCCAGACGACACGCCGCCGACGATGCCCGTGCGCGAATCCCTGCCGAAGACCCGCGTGGTGACGAGATGCCCCACCGCCCAGGTGATCGCGACCGCCGTGAAATAGGCGCCCCACAGCGACCATGGCGCCACGCCGTGGAAGTCGGACTTCACCATCGTTTGGAACAGAAGCAGCGGCATCGCCACGTTGATGGCGAATTCGGAGATGCCCTCGCCGCTCGCCGGCTTCAGATAGCCGGTGAAGCCGGCAAGGTAGCCGAGCGCGACGAGGCTGAAGACGAAGAGGACGGTTTCGGTGAGCGGAGACATTTTTCCCGTGATAGGCGAGCCCCGTTTGCAACGCAATCGCGCCGGCCGAGGAAGGCCCACCCGCTTCCTGCCCCCGCCCGAATTGATCAAGGTCGGCTGGCAGCGTTATAGAGGCTTGGGATCGTCAGGGGGATACGCGGCGAATGGGTCTGGTCGAGGGCTCGAACCATCACCTTTCGGCAAGGGCATGCCTGACGGTTTTCGTCGCCGGCTTGCTCTGCCTTGTCGCGACGCTGGCCAAAGGCGCGGAGAACCTCAAGGGCGTCGCCCTCATCGTCGGCCAATCGGCGTACGAGCACATCGCCACCCTGCCAAACCCGGCCAATGACGCCCGCGACATGGCCAAGATGCTGACCGACCTCGGCTTCGATGCCCGCAGCGTCACCGATCGCGATGCCGCGAAACTGAAGCGCGACCTTGAGCGCTTCGTCGAGGATGCCGAAGGCGCCGATGTCGCCTTCATCTATTATTCCGGTCACGGCATCGAGGCCGGCGGCGTGAACTACCTGGTCCCGGTCGATGCCGATATGTCCTCGCTGAAGGACGCCGACAATGCGCTGGTGCCGATCTCCGCCGTCATGGACGATCTGAAGAAGACGGTGCCGGTGACGATCATGCTGCTCGATGCCTGCCGCACCAATCCGTTCCCGCCCGGCGCGGAGTTGCGCCGCGCGCCGACCGCCTCGGCCTCGCCGATCGGCGCCGGCGGGCTGGAACCGTTGCGCGGCGCCAAGGCGCTCGGCAGCGCGCCGGCGACGGAAAACCTCGGAACCGTGGTCGGCTTCGCCGCCGAGCCGGGACGCCCGGCGCTCGATGGCGCCGCCGGCGAGAACAGCCCCTATGCGGCGGCGCTGCTGCGCCACCTCGCCGCGATGAAGGGCACCGAATTCGGATCGGTCATGCGCATGGTGACCGAGGAGGTCTATCTCGACACCAAGGCGCGGCAGCGACCCTGGGTCAATGAAAGCCTGCGCAGATTGCTCTATTTCGGCGTCGCGCCGCAGGAGCCGACCGGCGATGACGGGCTGATCACCGGCGAGCGGCGGCAACTGCTTTTGACCATCGCCGACCTGCCCGATCCGAAGCGCTCGCAAGTGGAACTGGCTTCGCAGCAGGACGGCGTGCCGCTCGACGCGCTCTATGGCGTGCTCAAGGCGCTGGGCACGGAGAAGATACCAGAGGATCCAACGGACCTGGAAAAGCTCCTCGATGCCCAGGCCGAGCGGCTGAAGAAGATGCTGTCAGAGCGCGACGCGCTCAGCACCGACGACCCCGAGATCAAGCGCCTCGTCGCCTCGGCCGACAAGGCGATCGGCCAGGGCGCCATCGTCAGTGCGCGAAAGTTCCTCGACGAGGCGGTGGCCCGGGTCGAGCAGACCAGCGGCGCCGTCGACCAGGCGGAGGAACTGGTCAAGCAGAAGCGGCTCGCAGACGCCGCCATCTATGCCAGGCGCGCCGACTCCTCCGCCCTGGTCTTCGACTACAAATCGGCGGCGAGCGACTACGGCAAGGCCCTCGCGCTAGTCGAGAAATGGGACGACAAGCTGCGCTGGAACTACAAGAACCAGGAGGCCGAGGCGCTCAACGCCCACGGTGCCGCCACCGGCGACAAACAGGCGCTGCAACAGGCCATCGACGCCTACCGGATAATCCTGAACTTCATTCCCAACGGCGAACAGAACCGCGACTGGGCGATCACCCGCAACAACATGGCGGTGGTGCTGCAGACGATCGGCGAACGCGAGACCGACACGACCAGGCTTGAAGCGGCAGCCCAGATCTTCCGTGACTCGCTTGCCGTCTTCGAGCGCGAGAAGGACGATCTCAATTGGGCCGCGGCCCAGAACAATCTCGCCAATGTGCTGTTGAAGATCGGCGAGCGCGAGAGCGACCCCAAGCACTTGAACGAGGCGGTTGCCGCCATGCGCGCGACGCTGGTGAAGCGCCCGCGCGAGAAAGTGCCGCTCGACTGGGCGGCCTCGCAGAACAATCTCGGCCTGGCGCTCTATGCGCTCTCGGAGCGGGAGCCCGGCGGTGAACGCCTCACCGAGGCCGAGGCCGCCTATCGGCTGGCGCTGCAGGAATATACGCGCGAGAAGTCGCCGGCGCAGTGGGCGATGGTTGAGAACAATCTCGGCAACACGCTGGTGTCGCTGGGCACGCAGCGCAACGATCAGGCGAAGATCACCGAGGCGGCCGCGGCCTTCCGCGCCGCGCTCGAGATCCGCACGCGCGAGACCTTCCCGGTTTCCTGGGCGACCAGCCGGCTCATCTCGGCAACGCGCTGAGCAGCGCCGCCCGCTTCGATCTCGGCACTGGCGAGCTCGAAGAAGCGGCGACGGCCTATGGCGATGCGCTGACCGTCTTCACCCGCAAGCGTTTCCCGATGGACTGGGCTTCCACCCAGAACAATCTCGGCTCGGTCTACCAGACGCTCGGCCAGCGCGCCCGCGATCCGGCGAGACTGGAGCAGTCGGTTGCCGCCTTCCGGGCGGCGCGGCGCATCTACACCAGGCGCGCCTTTCCGCTCGACTGGGCGATGACCGCCTACAATCTCGGCAACACGCTGCAATTGCTCGGCGGCCTGTCCGACAAGCCGGAACACTACAGGGATGCGGCGATGGCCTATCGCGACGCGTTGCGAGAATACAAGCGCGAGACGACGCCGCGGCAATGGGCGCTGGCCCAGGCCGGCCTCGGCTCGGCGCTGCATTGGCTGAGCATGGCCGAAGGCGATACCAAGTCCCTGGCCGAGTCGGTCGCCGCGCGCCGGGCCGCGCTCGAGGTGCAGACCTTCGAAACCGCGCCCGTCGACTGGGCAAACGCGCAGAACGGCATCGGCATGAGCCTGCTCAATCTCGGCACGCTCGAACGCAGCGGCAAATATCTGGACGAGGCCGAAGCCGCCTTCCAGGCGACACTCAAGGTGTTCACCCGTGAGAGCCAACCGCTGCAATGGGCCTTCGCTCAGAACAATCTCGGCGACGTCCATTGGAACCGCGCCAGCCAAGGCGGCGGCGACGCCGAATATATGAAAGCGATCGAGTTCTTCGAGAACGCCAAGCAGGGTTTTGCCGAAGCCGGCTACACCATCCCGATCCCGCTCACCGACAAGAAGATCGAGCTGGTGAAGCAGCAACTAGCGAAGAAATAGCCCGTGCTTGTCTTTCAGCCGGCTTTGCGGTCCCTATATGCGCACACCGCCGTCATCGCCGGTGGACGCAAGAAGGATGGCCGATGGTTCGATTTCTGCTGGCGCTGATGCTGCTCGTCGCCCCAGCCGCGGCGCATGCGACGGATGCCGGCTGGGCACTGTTGCGTGACGGCGGCCATATCGTGCTGCTGCGCCATGCCATGGTCACCGGCACCGCCGATCCAGCCAATTTCGACATCGCCCAATGCCCGACCCAGCTCAACCTCTCGGCGCGCGGCCAGCAACAGGCAAGCCGGATCGGCGCTTTATTCGCTGCCCGTGCCGCGCCCATCGAGCGCGTGCTCTCCAGCCGTTACTGCCGCCGCCTCGACACCGCCCGCATCGCTTTCGAGGCTGAGCCGGAGCCCTTCGCGCCGCTCGACCTCCTGAAGACCGACCCTGCGGAAAAGGCCGCGCAGCTCGCGGCAATCATGGCCGAGATCCGCGGCTATTCCGGTTCCGACAATCTGGTGCTGGTCACCCATCTGGAGAACATCGTGGCGCTGACCGGCGTCACGCCCCGCGAAGGCGAGGCGGTGGTCGTCGAGCCGCAGGGCGACGGCCTCAAAGTGCTTGGCCGCGTCACCTTCTGACGAGGCCGCGATCGGCGGCGGCATCTGTTGCCGAAATGCCACTACCGAAAGAAGCCGCAAATCCGCCGCGACAATGCCGCTTGCGACAACCCGTCGCAGGGTCTATAGGCGCGCTCCCGGTCACGAAAACCGAAGCGAGCACAACGGTTGGAGCTTTTGCCTCCGCCCGCGCAGGCGGCTCTGCCGCCCTGTGTACGGCGCCGTTTCGGAGGTTGGGATCGCGGATGTAGCTCAGGGGGAGAGCACCGGATTTGGGTCCGGAGGTCGCAGGTTCGAATCCTGCTGTCTGCACCACGGATAGCTCAGTTGGGTAGAGCATCAGATCGCGAATCTGACGGTCGAAGGTTCGAATCCTTCTCCATTGGCCTTCCAAGCCAAGCCACCCTGTCACGGTGTTATTCGGAAAAATCGGTCCGGGGACCGGAATGCGAAAGACCTGACGGACGGCCTAGGCCTTCGGCCAAGGCCGCATCGAAAGGTCCGACGCCATCGGCTCGCGGCCAGGCCCGCGGTGACGATCAAGGCGCAGTGTCGCCGGCAAGGGAGGCCAAGGCCTCCGGCGCCCGCTTCGCTGTCTCGCGATCCGCTCCCGACGGCCCGCTGCCTGGCGATGCCACCGGTCTCCGGATCATTCGTGCCGGGAAAGGAACCGAGAAACGAAAAGGATGATCGACGCATGAGTTGACGCCTCGCATGGGGCCATGCCCGACAGGAGTGAAGACAATGACCATTCTCGACAAGGTTCTTGGGCGCGAGCGCGTCCTTGTTAAGGAAAACGAACGGGCCGTCACCCTCTACAAGGGGGAGATCAAGGCTGTCCTGATGCCGGGCGAGCATTGGCTTGCCAACCGGCGCGGGCGCCTTGAAGTGTCCCGGCACGATCTGAAGAACCCGGAATTCGTTTCGGCCTACGAGAAGGCGCTGTTCGACAAGCTCCCGGAGGTGGCCGCGCGTCATTTCACCGTCGTTCGCACCGGGCGTACGGATGTCGCCGTCATCGAGCGTGACGGCAACCTCCATGCCGTCCTGGCGCCGGATCGCAAGCTCGTGCTGTGGACGGATGCCGGCCCGTGGAAGGTAACGCTGGTCGACACGTCGGCCGATCTTGCGATCGATCCGGCTCTCATGCGCCGGCTCGGCCAGGCCCGCAAGACGGAACTGATGTCCGTTCACCCGGTGGTCGACGGTCAGGCCGGACTGCTGTTCGTCGACGGGGCGCTGGCGCGGACGCTTGCCGCCGGCGTGCACGGCTTCTGGAACGTCGGGCGCATGGTGCAGATGAAGGTCGTCGACCTCAAGCGCCAGTCGCTCGACGTCGCCGGGCAGGAAG
>NZ_RZSG01000033.1:0-20925 GCF_003997725.1 Mesorhizobium sp. M4A.F.Ca.ET.050.02.1.1 | reverse complement strand
ATCTGCAGCCGGTCGACCGGCGCGCCGCAGGCTTCGAGCGCGGCGATCGCGTCCGCCTTGGCGTCGAACACGCCGACTGGCCCGGAATTGCCGGCCCAGCTGCGGCCGGAGCCGTCGAGTTTGGCCGTGCCGCGCCGCACGCCGGCGGCGACGCGCCGCTGCTGGTCGGGCAAATCGCCTTCATAGGTGCCGGAGACTTCGAACAGCGCCACGTCGCCGATGCCCCGGTCGGCATTGCGTTGTGCCGCCGAAATGAGCCCAGGCAGCAGCGAAGGCCGCATGTCCGACATGTCGGCGGCGATCGGGTTGGCGAGCTTCAGCGCCGTCTGGCCGCCGCCGAACAGCTCGGCATGCTTTGCCGGAATGAAGGACCAGGTCACGGCCTCCATCATGCCGCGCACGGCCAGCGCTCGCTTCGCCGCGCGGGTGCGGATCTGCAGTGTCGTCAGGATCCTGCCGTTGACCGCGTCATGCGCGCCAAGCGGCTGCGGCGCGATGTTGTCGACGCCGTGGATGCGCATCACCTCCTCGACCAGGTCGGCCTTGCCGTCGACATCCGGCCGCCAGGACGGCACCTTCACCTCTACGTCGTCGCCCGAACTGCGCGGCTCGAAGCCCAGGCGGGTCAGGATAGCGAGCGCTTCCTCTCTTGGCACCTCGATGCCGGTCAGCCGCCTGACCTCCGACAACGGGAAGGAAACCACCTTCGCCCTGTGGCCGGCATAGCCGGCAACCTCGATCTCCGTCGGCATACCGCCGCAGAAGTCGAGCACCAGCTTTGTCGCCAGTTCGAGGCCTGGCACCATGAATTCGGGGTCGACACCGCGTTCGAAGCGGTAGCGCGCATCGGAGATGATGCCGAGCGTGCGGCCGGTGCGCGCCGTGGTAATCGGGTCCCAAAGCGCCGACTCGATCAGCACGTCGGTGGTGTTCTCATCGCAGCCGGAATGCTCGCCGCCCATGATGCCGGCGATGGATTCGACGCCGTCCTCGTCGGCGATCACGCACATCTCGGGCGTCAGCGTGTATTCGCGGCCGTCGAGCGCCAGTACCTGTTCGCCGTCCTTTGCCCGGCGTACGGTCAAGTTGCCGGCGACCTTTGCGGCATCGAACACATGCAGCGGCCTGCCGCGGTCGAAGGTGACGTAGTTGGTGATGTCGACCAGAGCGCTGATGGGCCTGAGCCCGATGGCGAGCAGCCTCTGCTGCAGCCATTTTGGCGACGGGCCGTTCCTCACGCCTCTGACCAACGTGAGCGCGAAGCCGGGGCAGAGCTCCGGAGCCTCGATCTTGACCTTGACTGGACACATGCCGGTACCGGCATGTGGCATGATCCCGCCGCCGACGAGCCGGCCGAGCCCGCTCGCCGCGAGGTCGCGTGCGATGCCGTAGACGCTGGTCGCATCCGGCCGGTTCGGCGTCAGATTGATCTCGATCACCGGGTCGTCGAGATGGGCATAGGCGGCGAAGCTGGTGCCGAGCGGCGCATCCGCCGGCAAGTCGATGATGCCATTGTGCTCGTCGGAAATCTCCAGCTCGCGCTCGGAGCACATCATGCCGTGGCTCTCGACGCCGCGGATCTTGCCGACCGAGAGCGTCACGTCGATGCCGGGAACATAGGTGCCGGGCGCGGCGAAGGCGCCGATCAGGCCGGCGCGGGCGTTCGGCGCGCCGCAAACCACTTGCACCGGCGGCTTGCCGTCGCCGGTGTCGACCGTCAACACGCGCAGCCGGTCGGCGTCGGGATGCTGCACTGCCGTCAGCACTTTAGCGATGACGAAGGGCTTCAGGCCCGCCTTGTCGTCGACATGTTCGACCTCGAGGCCGATCGCGGTCAGCCGTTCGACGATCTCGGTCAGCGACGCGTCGGTCTCGAGATGGTCCTTGAGCCAGGAGAGGGTGAATTTCATAGCTGTGTTCCGTTGGGTCTGGGCACGCTGGTCTTCAGGTGTCTCGGCAAGTCGTCCGGCATGTGCAGGAAGGGAAGCTGCTCGCGCACATGGGCATGGTGCGTCGGCTTGAAATAGGCCGGCATGTCCATGGCACCGAGCGTGAAATAGATGTGGCCGCTGAGCCGCCCGTCCACATAGGCGATTGGCGAGCCGCAAATGCCACAGAAGGATCGCGTCACCGGGCCGTTCTCGAACTTCTTCAGCGCCTTGCCGTCGAGCGCCACCTGGTCGGCCATGAAGCCGACAAAGGCCGACACCGGCGCGCCGCTCGCCCGCCGGCAATCGCCGCAATGGCAATAGCTGATGTGGTGCGGCTCGGCTGACGCCTCGAACCGCACCGCGCCGCAGCGGCAGCCGCCGGTGTGCGGCGCTGTCATGCGGAGAGGCCTCCGAACAGCGTCGGCATGTCGAGCGGCCGGAAGCCGTAATGCGACAGCCAGCGCACATCGGCGTCGAAGAAGGCGCGCAGGTCCGGCATGCCGTATTTCAGCATGGCGATGCGGTCGATGCCCAAGCCCCAGGCAAAGCCCTGGTATTCGTTGGGATCGAGTCCGCCATGGCGCAGCACGTTGGGATGCACCATGCCGCAGCCCAGTATCTCCATCCAGTCGGAGCCTTCGCCGAAGCGCACCTCGCCGGGCCGCGAACGGTCGCACTGGATGTCGACCTCGAGGCTCGGCTCGGTGAACGGGAAGAAGGACGGCCGGAAGCGCATCTTGACGTTAGGCACCTCGAAGAACGCCTTGCAGAACTCCTCCAGCACCCACTTCATGTTGGCGACGTTGGCTGATCTGTCGATCACCAAACCCTCGACCTGATGGAACATCGGCGAGTGCGTGGCGTCCGAATCCTGCCGGTAGGTCTTGCCGGGAATGACGATGCGGATTGGCGGCTTCTGCCGCTCCATGGTGCGGATCTGCACCGGCGAGGTGTGCGTGCGCAACAGCTTGCGCTCGCCCTTCTCGTCCGGCTGGAAGAAGAAGGTGTCGTGCATCTCGCGCGCCGGATGGCCTTCCGGGAAGTTCAGCGCGGTGAAATTGTAATAGTCGGTCTCGACATCGGGACCTTCGGCGATGGCGAAGCCGAGGTCGCCGAAGATCGCCGCGATCTCGTCGATGACCTGGCTGATCGGATGGATGCGGCCGCGCTCGGCCGGCGACTGGCGCACCGGCAGCGTCACGTCGACTGTCTCGGCGGCCAGCCGGGCAGCGATCGCCACGTCCTTCAGTTCCGCCTTGCGCGCCGTGAGCGCCTCGGTGACGCGGTTCTTCAGCCCGTTGATCGCCGGGCCTTTCACCTGCCGCTCCTCGGCGCTCATCGCGCCAAGCGTCTTCAGCATTTCGGAGACCGAGCCCTTCTTGCCCAGCGCCGAGACACGCACCGCCTCGATCGCCTGCTCGTCGGCGGCCGACGCAATGTCGGCCATCAGGGAATTTTCGAGAGTTTCCATGTCACTCATGTTCCAGACCTGATTGAGCCAAAGAAAAACCCGCGCCAGCCCTGCCAGCGCGGGTTTCCCAAATCAAGTGTCGAATAAGCTTGGGAAGGCGCTGGTTAGGCTACAGCGCTTTCAAAAGCGTTCGGCGTGGTGTTCTTGAGGTATTCGAGCGCGACCTTGGCCTTGGCCACCAGCGCGGCGAAAGCCTGCGGCTCGTGGATGGCCATGTCCGACAGGACCTTGCGGTCGATCTCGATGCCGGCCTTGTTGAGGCCGTCGATGAAGCGGCCATAGGTCAGGCCGTGCTCGTGGGTCGCGGCGTTGATGCGCTGGATCCACAGCGCGCGGAACGAACGCTTGCGGTTCTTGCGGTCACGATAGGCGTACTGCAGCGACTTTTCCACCGCCTGCTTGGCGATGCGGATGGTGTTCTTCCGGCGGCCGTAGAAACCCTTGGCGGCTTTCAGGACCTTCTTGTGCTTGGCGTGAGCGGTGACGCCTCTCTTTACGCGTGCCATGTCATGATCTCCTTAAAACGTTGTCCAGGCCGAATGCTCAGAGGCCGTTCGGCAGAAAATTCTTGATGACCTTCTTGCCGTCCGGTTCAGCCAGAACCATCGTGCCGCGGGCATCGCGAATGAACTTGTTGGAACGCTTGATCATGCCGTGGCGCTTGCCGGCGGCAGCCGACAGCACCTTGCCGGTGGCAGTAATCTTGAACCGCTTCTTGGCGGCCGATTTGGTCTTCATCTTGGGCATTTTGCTACTCCGTATTGTGGGCGCACCATCGCGCTTCTTGTTCGCTTCGGGCCGACCAAAGCCCGAAAAGCAAATGAAACCGCCACGGCATGCCCTGCCGGGCGGTTTTTGTTTTTTGCTCTGCGTATCGTGCGTTCCGTAAATCAGAGATGATTTCCGGGCCGATACGCGGAACGGCGGTCCTATAGATCAAAGCGGGCCCGGGCGCAACACCTCAGGCTGTGCGACGCTCTGTCCTTCAGGGAAGGCGGAAAAGCACCGGCAGCACACCCGACTGCTGCGCGCCGTCAATCAGCTCGAAGGCCGGCAGGGCGACCAGGAACACCAGCCCGTCGAGCAGCGTGGTGAGCAGCAGGCGCGGCTTGAAGCTGCCGGTATCGCCTTCATCGTAGAGCGAGAGGTTGGGAAAGAAGCGCGGCACGCGCGCGACATAGGTCTGGTAGGGTGCGCCGAGCGCCTCCTTGAGGAACTTCTCCTCGCGCAGGATGACGATGTGGAAGGCGCCGGCGCATAGGGCCGCGAAGAGGATGATCCCGGTGAACGAGCCGATCTGCGCCCCGACGCCGGCGGCGGCGACCGTCGAGAACACATAGAGCGGGTTGCGGGTGATCGAGTAGGGGCCGCCGGTAACCACTTCGGAGGATTTGCGTCCGCCGATATAGAGCGTCGACCACAGGCGGCCGACGACGCCGAGGAAGATCAGCAGCACACCCAACATCTCGATCGACTCATGCACCCAGGTATCGGGCGGAAAGGTCGACTGGCCGAACAACAGCGCTGCGAACAGCACCACGATCAGCACCGCAATCACCATTCTGCGTATTTGCTGGTAATTGCCCAACCCATATTTTGCATGGGTGGTGTCAGGGAATTTGACGTCATCGACCATGATACATCCGATCGTCGAGATTGCCGGCGATCGGATTGAAAACTGGCGCCCCGCCGATCGTCGGGACGCCCTGCTCCGCAATTCAGGCGGATTTTAGGGCACGCTGCGGTGAAGGCTGGTCAATTCTGCTTTCTCGAAGCCGTGATCGAAGCGAAGGCTTGGGCAGTCATGCGGCACGGATCGGACTGGAAGAAGGTGCCCGCCCCGTTTAACGGGGCGCCAGCACCATCATCATCTGGCGGCCTTCGAGCTTTGGTTCCGCCTCGACCTTGGCGATCGGCGCCACCTCCTCGCGGACCTTGTTCAGAAGCTGCATGCCGAGTTCCATATGCGCCATCTCGCGGCCGCGGAAGCGCAGCGTAAGCTTGACCTTGTCGCCTTCCTCGAAGAAGCGGCGCACCGCCTTCATCTTGGTCTCGTAGTCATGGCTGTCGATGTTCGGGCGCATCTTGATCTCCTTGATCTCGATGACCTTCTGGTTCTTGCGCGCCTCGGCCGCCTTCTTCTGGTTGGCGTATTTCAGCTTGCCGAGATCGAGGATTTTTACGACGGGCGGCTGTGCGTTGGGCGATATCTCGACGAGGTCGAGCCCGGCTTCTTCGGCGAGCAGCAATGCGTCGTTGATGGAAACTTCGCCACGGTTCTGGCCTTCGGCGTCGATAAGCTGGACCCGGGGAACCCGGATGTCACGGTTGGAGCGCGGCCCATCCTTGGTGGGCGCCGCTGCTTTGAAAGGTCTGCGAATGGTCGTGGTCTCCTTGGGCCGTTTCGTTCAGGGTTCAAAAGTTCGGATCGTCGGGACGCGCCAATGTGGTGAGCGCGCGGCGCAAGTCAATAGCACAGGCTTCTCAAGAAATCACCTGATCCCGCGCCTGCACCAAGCAAAGAAAGTTACTGAGCACTTTTCGTCGAACGCCCCGCCGTGCCAAAAGACCGGCGTGAGGAACAGGACCTACCGCCAGCCATGACCGCCAACGCTCCCGTGTATCTGGATGTCGAGGGAACCAGCATCGCCGTCAGGCAGGCGCAAGGTGCCGCGCCCGGCATCGTCTGGCTCGGCGGCTACAAATCGGACATGCTGGGCACCAAGGCCGAGACGCTGGCCGGATGGGCGGCAAAAGATGGCCGGGCCTTCTTGCGCCACGATTATTCCGGACATGGCGAGTCCGGCGGCGCCTTCGCCGACGGCACCATCTCGAAATGGCTGGCCGAAAGCCTTGCTGTGTTTCGCCGTTTCACGCAGGGCAGCCAGATCCTGGTCGGCTCCTCGATGGGCGCCTGGATTGCGCTGCGCATGGTGCAGGAGCTGCGCAAGACGGGTGACGCCAACGTCGCCGGCCTGGTGCTTTTGGCGCCGGCGCCGGATTTTACCGCCGAGTTGATCGAGCCGGTGCTGACCGAGGCGCAGAAACACGATCTGTCCGAGAAAGGGTTCTTCGCCGAACCGTCGGACTATTCGGCCGAGCCCTATATCTACACCCGTGCTCTGATCGAGGACGGCAGGCGGAACCTGGTGATGGACGGGCCGATCGATACCCATTGCCCGGTGCACATCCTGCAGGGCCTCGCCGATCCGGAAGTGCCGTCCAGCCATGCGCTGAAGCTCGCGGCGCTCCTGCCGGCCGACGACGTGACGCTTTCGCTCATTCCTGACGGCGACCACCGCCTGTCACGGCCGCAGGATCTCGACATGCTGGTGCGGGTGGTGGGCGATGTGGTGCAGCGAGGCCCGTGAGCATGCGCATCTCCATTCCGATATCCGCTTTCGTTGCGGCGATCATCGGTTTCGGCGGCACGCTGGCCGTCGTCATCGCCGCCGCCAAGGCGGTCGGCGCGACCCAGACCGAAACCGCGAGCGGGGTGACGGCGATCTGCCTGGCGATGGCCGTCGAGTGCCTGTGGCTGTCCTGGCGCACGAAGATGCCCATTATCACCGCCTGGTCGACGCCCGGTCTGGCGCTGGTCGCGGCATCGAGCGGCTTTTCCGTGGGCGAGGCGGTCGGCGCCTTCATCGTAACTGCCGTCCTTTTGGTCGCCACCGGCCTGTTCAAGCCGCTGACCCAGCTGATTGCCTTCCGCCGTCCGTTGCTTCCGGCATGCTGGCCGGCATCCTCGTCGGCTTCGCCACCAATGCCTTCAAGGCCATTCCCGGCGACCCCTGGCTGATCCTGCCGCTGATCGCGGCCTTCTTCGTCATCCGGCTGTTCAACCCGGCGCTGTCGGTGCTGGCGGTGCTGATCGGCGGCGGGCTGGCCGCCTTCCTGACCGGCCGTGTCGGCGGCCTGCCGGTGCCGGAACTGTCGACGCTGACGCTGATCGCGCCGCATTTCACGGCGAGCGCCATCATCGGGCTCGCGCTGCCGCTCTACCTTGTCACCATGGCTTCGCAGAACCTCTCCGGCCTCGCCGTGCTCAGAGCCGCCGGCTATCATCCCGAGCCCGGCCCGCTGATCGGCGTTACCGGCTTCTTTTCCCTGCTGTCGGCGCCATTTGGCGGCGCCACCTCCAACCTGGCGGCCATTTCGGCGGCGATCTGCACCGGGCCGGACGTCCATCCCGACCCCGCCGAACGCTGGAAGACCGGGCCTTTCTACGCACTCGCCTATTTCGTCTTCGCCGTCTTCGGCGCCTCGCTGGTGGCGATCTTCGCAGTATTGCCGCAGAGCCTGATCGTGCTGGTGGCGGGTCTTGCGCTGATCGCGCCGCTGACCAATGCGCTTTCGATCGCGCTCAAGGACGAGGGCCACCGCATGGCCGCGATCGTCACCTTCGCCGTCACCGCTTCGGGCCTGACGCTGTTCGGCGTTGGCGCGGCATTTTGGGGCCTGGTCGCCGGCATGGTTGTGCTTTTCCTCGAAGAACTCAAAATGAGACAATCATTTCAGCCTCTTGTCCGCTTTTGGGTGCGCTCGTCTTGAATCGCTGTTTTGCCCTTCCCATTTCGATTCCACGCAGCCGGAATTGGCTGTCTCCAACGGAAGGACTGGGAGAAAATGAACACAACTGCATTGATCCGTCCGGCCTGGACGCCGGCGACCATCGCACTGATGGTGATCGGCTTCATGGTGTTCTGGCCGCTCGGCTTCGCCATGCTCGCCTACATCATCTGGGGCGACCGGCTCGACGGCTTCAAGCGTGACGTGAACCGCGCTACCGACGGCATCTTCGCCGGCTGCCGCCGCGGCTCCGACAAGGCCGCGCGCTGGGGCCACGGCTCGTCGCGCACCGGCAACGTCGCCTTCGACGACTGGCGCGAGAAGGAGCTCGACCGCCTGGCCGAGGAACGCCGCAAGCTTGACGAGATGCTGACGGAGTTCGATGAATATGCCCGCGAGCTGCGCCGCGCCAAGGACCAGGACGAGTTTGACCGTTTCATGGCTCAGCGCAACAAGCCGACCGCTCCGACGACGACCACCGGGTCGACGACTTCGAAGCGCGGCAAGGGCTCGAACCTGCTTGACGACTGAGACCCCGCGACAGGTCTCGGCACGATAGGCGGCGTCGCGCGAGCGGCGCCGGTTCTTTTTTGTTCTATCCGTTTTCCTCGAATCGCGTATCGTTCTGCCATGACCATCGGGTTCTTCCGCAATCTGACGAAACCCAAGCCAGCGCCTGTCGTCGAGCGCGAGCATAAAGTCGCCGGTCGCACGCTGCCGCTCAAGATCGTCGAGAACCACAGGGCGCGCCGGTTGACGCTGCGCATCGATTCCGGCGGCCAGGGCCTGCGCATCACCGTGCCGCCGGGCCTGCGCCGCGGCGAGGTGGAGAAATTCCTGGATCGTCATCAGGATTGGCTGGAGCAGCGGCTGGCCAAGGTGCCGACAAGGCCGCAGGTGCGGCCGGGCATCAAGATTCCGGTGCGCGGCGTGGCGCATCGCATCGTCCATGATCCGTCCAAGCGTGGCACCGTCACCATCTCGCGCGACGAGCGCGGCCCGCTGCTCATCGTGCATGGCGAGCGCGTGCACCTGCCGCGCCGCATCGCCGATTATCTGAAGCGCGAGGCCAAGCGCGAGATCGAGAAGCTGGTGGTCAAACACACCGAAGCGCTCGGCAAGCGCGCCAAGGCGATCCGCTTCAAGGACACCTCCAGCCGCTGGGGCTCGTGCACCTCGGAAGGCAATCTATCCTTCTCCTGGCGCATCATGATGGCGCCGGCGCCGGTGATAAACTACCTCGTCGCGCATGAGGTGGCGCATCTGAAAGAGATGAACCACGGCCCGAAATTCTGGAAACTGTGCGAAAAGCTCTGCCCCGACACCGACCGCTGCAAGGACTGGCTGAAGCGCAATGGCGGCGCCCTGCAGGCCATCGTGTTCGATTGACGCTGCGGGCGGCCTTGGGCCGGCCGCTCAGTCATCATTCGCCGCGTTCAGTTCCTCCGGTCGCAACCCCTCGGCGCCATGTTGTGGCCACGGCAGGAAATTGCGGTCGAAGGCGTCACCACCGAAATAATCCAGCGCGCGGTGCGCCTCGGCGCCGTTGAAGGCGGCCTTGTCCATCAGATGCGAGATCACCTCGCGCGCTTGCGCGATCTTCTGCCTGAGTTCGGCAACGGTCTGGTCGGCCATGATTGTCTGCTCCCGCCTGTTGTCCCTCTTTGAAAGGTAGTGCTTTCCGCGGTGGCGGCAACAGCATGCTTTTTCTCGACTCTTCGGCCGTTTCGTGCCAATCCCCGCGCCATGGCGCTCGACATCAAGATCTGCGGGTTGAAGACCGACGAGGCAATGGCCGCGGCGCTGGCTGGCGGCGCCAGCCATGTCGGCTTCATCTTTTTCGCCAAGAGCCCTCGCTATATCGAGCCCGCCGACGCTGGCCGTCTGCGCGAGGCGGCGCGCGGCAAGGCCCTGGCGGTTGCCGTGACCGTCGACGCCGGTGATGCGTTCCTGGATGAGATCGTCGCCAGGATGCAGCCTGATATGCTGCAGCTGCATGGCACCGAAACGCCCGAGCGGGTGGCCGAGGTGAAAGCCCGCTATGGCCTGCCGGTGATGAAGGCATTGTCGATCAGCGAAGGGGCCGATCTGGAGCGGATAAAACCGTTCGTCGGCATCGCCGACCGCTTCCTGTTCGACGCCAAGCCGCCGAAAGGTTCCGAATTGCCGGGCGGCAACGGCGTCGCCTTCGACTGGCATATCCTTGCCGGCCTTGACGCCGGCGTCGATTACATGCTTTCCGGTGGGCTCAACGCCGCCAACATCGGCGATGCCCTGAGATCAGCCAATCCGCCCGGTATCGACATTTCGTCGGGGGTGGAGAGCGCCCCGGGCGTCAAGGAACCGGCGCTGATCGAGCAGTTTTTCCGGGCCGTCAGGGCCGCGCGCGACGACCGCGCCGCTTGAGCAATTCTTGAATCAGGAGATCGGCGATGAACAAGCCGGCTATGCCCAATTCCTTCCGCACCGGGCCCGACGAGCAGGGCATGTTCGGCATCTTCGGCGGCCGCTTCGTCGCTGAGACGCTGATGCCGCTGATCCTCGACCTCGAACGACACTGGAACGAGGCCAAGAATGATCCGGAGTTCAAGGCCGAGCTAACCGCCCTGTCGACCTACTATGCCGGGCGGCCGTCAAAGCTCTATTTCGCCGAAGGCCTCACGAAACATCTCGGCGGCGCCAAGGTCTATTTCAAGCGCGAGGATTTGAACCACACCGGCTCGCACAAGATCAACAATTGCCTCGGCCAGATCCTGCTTGCCAAGCGCGTGGGCAAGAAGCGCATCATTGCCGAGACTGGCGCCGGCCAGCATGGCGTTGCCTCCGCCACAGTCGCGGCGCGCTTCGGCTATCCGTGCGTCGTCTACATGGGCGCCACCGACGTCGCCCGCCAGAGCCCCAACGTCTTTCGCATGAAGCTGCTCGGCGCCGAGGTGCGGCCGGTCACCGCCGGCCACGGCACGCTGAAGGACGCCATGAATGAGGCGCTGCGTGATTGGGTGACCAATGTCGAGGACACCTATTACCTGATCGGCACCGCGGCCGGCCCGCATCCCTATCCGGAGCTGGTGCGCGACTTCCAGTCCGTGATCGGCACGGAAGCCCGCGCCCAGATCCTTGAACAGGAAGGCCGGCTGCCCGACACGATCATCGCCGCCGTCGGCGGTGGCTCCAACGCCATCGGCCTGTTCCACCCTTTCCTCGACGACAAGGACGTCCGCATCATCGGCATCGAGGCCGGCGGGCGCGGCCTCGACGGCGTCGAGCATTGCGCCTCGATGAACGCCGGCGCGCCCGGCGTGCTGCATGGCAACCGCACCTATCTTCTGCAAAATTCGGATGGCCAGATCATGGACGGCCATTCGATCTCGGCCGGTCTCGACTATCCGGGCGTCGGGCCGGAGCATTCCTGGCTGCGCGACTCTGGCCGCGTCGAATATGTGCCGATCCTCGACGACGAGGCGTTGGAAGCCTTCCAACTGACGACGCGCGTCGAAGGCATCATCCCGGCGTTGGAATCGGCCCATGCCATCGCCCATGCGATGAAGATTGTGCCGGCCATGGACAAGGACCAGATCGTCATCGTCAACCTGTCCGGCCGCGGCGACAAGGACGTGCACACGGTGGCCAACATGCTGGGCATGGAGATCTGAACATGACGACCCGCATCGACCGCCGCATGGCCAAGTTGAAAGCCGAGGGCCGCCCGGCGCTCGTCACCTATTTCATGGGCGGCGACCCCGACTACGACACTTCCCTCGCCATCATGAAGGCGCTGCCCGGAGCAGGCAGCGACGTCATCGAGCTCGGCATGCCGTTTTCCGATCCAATGGCCGACGGTCCGGCCATCCAGGCGGCGGGCCTGAGAGCCCTCAAGGGCGGCCAGACGCTGGTCAAGACGCTGAGGATGGCGTCGGAATTCCGCGCGAGCGACAATGAGACGCCGATCGTGCTGATGGGCTACTACAACCCGATCTACATCTACGGCGTCGAGCGCTTCCTCACCGACGCCAAGGCGAGCGGCATCGACGGGCTGATCGTCGTCGACCTGCCGCCGGAAATGGACGAGGAACTCTGCATCCCGGCGCTGAAAGCCGGCATCAACTTCATCCGCCTGGCGACGCCGACCACCGACGACAGGCGCCTGCCCAAGGTGTTGGAGAACACCTCCGGCTTCGTCTATTACGTCTCGATGACCGGCATCACCGGCTCCGCGCTCGCCGACACCGCCAAGGTGGCGGCGGCGGTCAAGCGCATCAAGGGTCACACCGAGCTGCCGGTCTGCGTCGGCTTCGGCGTCAAGACCGCCGAGCAGGCGCGCACCATCGGCGCCTCGGCCGACGGCGTCGTCGTCGGCACCGCCATCGTCAACGCGGTCGCCAACGTGCTGGGGCCGAAGGGCGAAAAGACCGCCGATCCGGCCGAGGCGGTGGCTACTTTGGTCAGCGGCCTTGCCCAGGGCGTCCGCTCGGCCCGCCTTGCCGCCGCCGAATAGTTTTCCTACCTCTTCCTCGTCAGGACGGGAGCCGAAGCGATGAACTGGATCACCAATTACGTTCGCCCGAAGATCAATTCGATGCTCGGCCGGCGCACCGACATGCCCGAGAATCTCTGGATCAAGGATCCCGAGACCGGCGAGATGGTGTTCCATAAGGATCTCGAATCCAACCAGTTCGTCATCCCGTCCTCCGGCCATCACATGAAGATCTCGGCCAAGGAGCGGCTGAAGTATTTCTTCGACGACGGCAAATACGAGACGCTGGAAAATCCCAAGGTCGTGCAGGACCCGCTGAAATTCCGCGACGAGAAGCGCTACACCGACCGGCTGAAGGACGCCAAGGCCAAGACCGGGCTGGAGGATGCCATCGTCAATGCGCTGGGCAGCATCGAAGGCCTGCCGGTGGTGGTGACCGTGCAGGACTTCGCCTTCATGGGCGGCTCGCTCGGCATGGCCGCCGGCGACGCCATCGTCCATGCGTTCGAGGTTGCCCTGCAGCGCAGGCGGCCGCTGATCCTGTTCGCGGCCTCCGGCGGCGCCCGCATGCAGGAAGGCATCCTTTCACTGATGCAATTGCCGCGCACCACGGTCGGCGTCGACCGACTGAAGGAAGCCGGCCTGCCCTATATCGTCGTGCTGACCAACCCGACGACCGGCGGCGTCACCGCCTCCTATGCTATGCTGGGCGACGTCCACATCGCCGAGCCCGGTGCGCTGATCGGCTTCGCCGGGCCGCGCGTCATCGAGCAGACCATCCGCGAAAAACTGCCCGACGGCTTCCAGCGCTCCGAATATCTGATGGAGCACGGCATGGTCGACATGGTGGTGTCGAGGCTGGAGATGCGCCAGACCATCGCGCGGCTTCTGAAGATGCTGCTCAAGATGCCGCAGGCAGACAAGCCGCTCGAGCCCGAGATCCTGCCGCCGGCGCTCGCCCAGCCGGAAGCGCGACCGCAGGCGTGACGCGACACTGAACGCCGCGAGGCGCGATTGCGCGCACCGTCCGGTGCTGTAGCTTTTTGATTTGCGCATGATCCTTTCCGAAACCGATTTCCGGTTTCGGGGTCATGCGCTAGGATTCGTCCATGACAACGCTTGCCGCCGACCGCGAAATCGAAAGCCTGATGGCGCTTCACCCGAAGGGCTTCGACCTTTCGCTCGACCGCATCACGCGGCTGCTCGAACGTCTCGGCAATCCGCAGGAGTTGATCCCGCCGGCAATCCACATTGCCGGCACCAACGGCAAGGGTTCCTGCGCCGCCTTCTCGCGGGCGCTGCTCGAAGCGGCCGGTCATCTCGTTCACGTGCACACGTCGCCGCATCTGGTGAACTGGCACGAGCGCTACCGTCTCGCCGCCGAAGGCGGCGGCAGGCTGGTCGATGATCAGGTCTTTGCCGAAGCCATCGCCCGCGTTGCGGCCGCCAATGAAGGCCAGAAGATCACGGTCTTCGAAATCCTCACCGCCGTCACCTTCCTGCTGTTCGCGGAGCATCCGGCCGAAGCCGCAATCATCGAGGTCGGCCTTGGCGGCCGCTTCGACGCCACCAATGTCATCGCCAGGCCGGCGGTGTCGGTGATCATGCCGGTGTCGATGGACCATGAAGCCTATCTCGGCGACCGGGTCGAACTGATCGCCGCCGAGAAGGCCGGCATCATCAAGCCCGGCTGCCCGGTCGTCATCGGCGCGCAGGAAAGCGAGACGGCGCTGCAGGTGCTGATCGATACCGCCGAGCGGCTCGACTGCCCGACCTTCGTCTACGGCCAGGATTTCCTCGCTTTCGAAGAAAATGGGCGCATGGTCTACCAGGACGAGGACGGCCTGATGGACCTGCCGCCGCCGCGCCTGCCCGGACGCCACCAGTTCGCCAACGCGGCAGCGGCGATTGCCGCGATCAAGGCGGCGGGCTTCGAGATCAGCCACCGCGCCACCGAAAAGGCGATGGGCAGCGTCGCCTGGCCCGGTCGCATGCAGAAGCTGACCCAGGGCCGACTGACGGAGCTGGCGCCGAAGGGCGCCGATATCTGGCTCGACGGCGGCCACAATCCCGGCGCCGGCCTTGTTATCGCCGAAGCGCTGGCCGAGCAGGAAGAGAAGCACCCGCGGCCGCTGTTTCTGATCTCCGGCATGATCAACACCAAGGACCAGAGCGGCTATTTCCGGGCCTTCAAGGGCCTCGCCCGGCACGTCTATACGGTGCCGGTGAGCCTCAGCGACGCTGGCGTGCCCAATGACGAGCTGGCGCTGCGCGCCGGCGAGGCCGGCCTGTCAGCCGAGCCCGTCAGTTCAGTTGCCAGCGCGTTGATGCTACTGCGCGATACCTGGGACGGTCCGCCGCCGCGCATCCTGATCGGCGGCTCGCTTTACCTTGCCGGCGCGGTGCTGGCCGAAAATGGCACGCCGCCCACCTGACGTCGGATTTCTCGCAAGCATGGGGCGTCCTATCTGACCAGCGCAAGGAGCCCGTCGTGATCAAGGTCAAGCAACTCGCCCACGTCTGCATCTTCGCGCATGAGCTGGAAGCGACGCGAGGCTTCTACCGCGACGTCCTCGGCATGGACACCCAGTTCAATTTCCTGCGCGACGGCAAGGTCTTCGGCTTCTACCTCAATTGCGGCGGCCGCAGCCATGTCGAGGTGTTCCAGAAAGGCGAGGCCAGCTACAGCGACCAGAACCAGATCAACCACTTCTGCCTCGAAGTGGAGGATATCGACGCCGCGATCGCTCATATCAGGTCGAAGGGCGTCGAGGTCACGTCGAAGAAGCATGCCTGCGACGACACCTTTCAGGCCTGGATCCGCGATCCCAACGGCGTGAAGATCGAGCTGTTCGAATACACCGGAAAGAGCGCGCAATTCACCGGCGGCGACCGCATCGCCGACTGGTGACTGCCGCACGCTGTCTGCGGACTACTTCAGTTCGATCTCGATGAAGGCGTACTCGCTGTCATTGTCGCTGATGACGTCGTGCTCGACGCCTTCCTTGCGGAAATAGGGCGCTCCCTTCTTCATCTCGGCGAAGGATTCGCCGTCCTTGGTCAGCAGCTTCACCTTTCCGTCCATCAGCGGCACGATGACATAGTCATGGCCATGACGGTGCCAGCCGGTATTGTCGCCGGGCTGGAAGCGATATTCGGTGACGATGACGCGCTCATTGTCGATGAAGACGGTGGCCTTGGCTGTTCCGGTCATGATGTTCTCCTGTCCGTCCCAAGCAGAAGACATGGAGGCAGCGCGCGCGAGGGCCAGAGGGCGCTGAGGGATGGCGCCAAAGAAAAAGCCCGGCGCGATGGCCGGGCTTGTCCTGCAAACTTCTCGATTGGCTCACGCGAGGCTGCCGTTGATCCAGTGCGACAGCGCGGTCTTCGGCGCCGCGCCCACCTTCATGTCGGCCACTTCGCCGCCCTTGAAGATCATCAGCGTCGGGATCGAGCGCACGCCGAACTGCGCGGCAAGCTCGGGATTCTCGTCGATATTGAGCTTGGCGATCTTCACCTTCGAGCCAAGCTCCTTGGCGATGTCTTCCAGCGCCGGAGCGATCATCTTGCAGGGGCCGCACCATTCGGCCCAGAAATCCACCACGACCGGCTCCTTGGCGTTGAGCACATCGGCCTGGAAATTGCTCTTGTCGACCTTGACGGTGGTCATGCGGAAATCCTTTCAAGAACTCGGGTTGCACCAAATGTGGTGGTGACAGAGATCTAATTCAAGCAGTGCTTGTGTCACGCTCCCGTGAGTCGGGCAAGGGCATCATCCATCGCGCTGGCCGGCAGTTCGATCAGCCTTGGCGCTTCGGTGAACAGCAGCGCGGCCTGGACATCGCGGCCGGGATAGAGCGGCTGCAGCAGCGCGCGGTAGAGCGCAAGCTGCAGCACATAGGCCGGCGGCACCTCCTCCAGCGTCGTCGGCGCCGGCCGGTTGGTCTTGTAGTCGACGATCGACACGCTGTGCTCAGAGACCGCCAGCCGGTCGATCTTGCCGGAGATCGAGCGCAGCTTTCCCTTCACCTCGAGGCTGCCCATCACCGCGATTTCGGCGCGGGATGCGGGCGAGAACAGGGGGGCGAATAGGGGATCGGCGAGGATCGCAAGCACCGCGTTCAACGCTTTCACGCGCTCGGCTTCCGACCATGCCGCGCCGGCGCGCGCCAGATAGCGCTCGGCGGCGTCCTTGCGCCCGCCTTCGGCGATCGAAGGCAACATCTGCAGCAATTTGTGCAGCGCCAGCCCGCGCAGGACGGCGAAGCCTGGCTCGGCCTCGGCGTCCAGCACCGGCGAGCGCGTGTCGGTCACCGTCTCCTTCGCCTCGTCGATCAGCGCCGAGGCGCCGGAGGGCGACAGCGGCCGTGGCAGCTCCTCATACGGGGGCAACGGGCGGAACAGGCTTTCCGGCAGTGGCACGACATGCTCGATCGGGCTCTCCGCCTCGGCCGCCGCCAACGCCACCGGCGGCAATTTGGTCATATGGAAGCGGTGCACGACGACCTCCGCCGCCGCCGGGTGGCGGCGCTCCATGCTTTCCGGCGCGCCGAGCAGCGCCCGGCTGACGATCGAATGCCAGGTGCCGGTGCTCGGCGCCCGCTTGCCATGGTATCCGCAGACGACCAGCCGGTCCTCGGCGCGCGTCATGCCGACATAGAGCAGTCGGCGGTATTCGTCGTCGGCGAGTTCGCGGGCATGCGCGGCGGCGGCCTTCGAAAAGCCGTTGGCGACGTCGCCGGCCGAGCGCCAGAGATAACCCTTGCCGTCGAAATGCTGGCCCGAGCCCTGGAACGGCATCAGGCGCGGCAAATGCTGGTCGCTGAACGGCGCCGAGCCGCCATCGACCAGGAAGACGACCGGCGCCTCCAGGCCCTTGGCGGCGTGCACGGTCATGACGCGGACCTCGTCGCGGGTCTGGTCCATCTCGCGCTTGATCTCGGGTCCGCTGCTTTCCAGCGTCGCCAGGAAGGCCTCCAGTCCCGGCAGGCCGGTGCGCTCCTCGGCCAGGCAGAAGCTCAGGAATTCGTCGATGATATCGCCGGCTTCCGGTCCGAGCCGGGCGATCATCTTCTTGCGCAGGCCGTCGCGGGCGAGTGCGGCGGCATAGAATTCGAACAGCGGCTTGAACGCCGCCTCGTTCGCCCAGGCGTCGAGTTGCGCCACCACCGGGGCCAGCGCCGGATCCTCTCCGGCCTGCTGCCTCAGTGAGGCGACCAGCGATTGGCCGGAAGGGCGTCCGTTAGCCAGCGAAAAGAGCCGCTCCTCGGACACGTCGAAGACAGGGCTGCGAAGCACGGCCGCCAGCGATAGGTCGTCCTGCGGCTGGATGAGGAAATGGCCGAGCGCGATCAGGTCCTTCACCGCAATGTGGCCGGGTAGGCTCAGCCGGTCGGCGCCGGCGACCGGAATGTCGCGGCGTTTCAAGGCGCGGGTCAATGCATGCACGAAGCTGTCGCGCTTGCGCACCAGCACGAGCACGTCGCCAGGCCCCAACCGCTTGCCGCGGCCTTCGATGATTTCACCGTTGCCGATCCAACCGGCAATGGTGGTCGCAACATTCTCGGCAACGCGCACAGCTGGCGCATGGGCATGGTCGACGGCCTGGGTCCAGTCGTCCGGCTCGTCGACCATTTCCGCGCCGATCGACGGCCAGACCTCGACATAGCCCGGCGCATCGGTTCGGATCGCCTTGTGGCTCAGCGCATCAGGGTCATGGCTGATCCCGCGCCTGATTCCGGGATCGGCAAAGACACGGTCGACGGCGGCCAGCACGTCGTCGCTGGAGCGGAACGACCAGGTCAGCTTGAGATCGGCGAAGGAGAATCCTGCGTCGCGCACGCGTCCGGCAAATAGTTGCCTGCTCTCGGCAAAGGAATCGGGCGCGGCACCCTGGAAGGAATAGATCGACTGCTTCTCGTCGCCGACGGCAAACATCGTGCGATGGACGGCTTCACGCTGTCCTAGCCCGGCAAAGAACTCTTCCGTCAGCTTCTTCACCGCCTCCCATTGGTCTGGACTGGTGTCCTGCGCCTCGTCGAGCAGGATGTGGTCGATGCCCTGGTCGAGCTTGAACTGCACCCACGCACCGGCATCGGGGCGCGACAAAAGGGCGACGGTGCGGGTGATCAGGTCGTTGAAGTCGAGAAAGCCGCGGCTCCGTTTCAGATGCTCATAGCGTGCAATCAGCCAGCGGGCGACCGTCAGCGCCGCCGCGGTGCCTTCGAGCATCCTGAACAGCGCCAGCCGGTCCGACACTTCCAGGATTGCCCTGGCAGCCTCGATGTAGCGCTCCGGTAGGTCCGGCAGCCGGTCGAGCAGCACTTTTTTGAAGGCTTTTGCCGGCTCGTAGGCGGCGCCATCGGCCTTCAGGAAAGCCTTGCCGAGCAGCTCCAGCCTGCGGATCTGATCGGCTTCGGCAAAGGCCAGCCTGGCATAAGGCAGGATGTTGTTCAGCACCATGCGCGCATCGGCTGCTTCGGCGGCACGCGCGAAGCCGGCGAAATAGTCTGGCAGGAAACCGGGCAATGGCCAGAGCGAAGAGGCGATGTCCTCTGCCGTCAGGCCGGGCCTGAAGCGGAATTCGGCGAGCAGCGACCGGAAGTCGTCGCCCAGCCCCGCGATGAAGGCGCGCAGCCCGTCGCGTTTGTTCACGATCTCGGCCAGCAGCGCGTCGAGACCGGCCTCGCCGCCGCGCTCCAGCACCAGGGCGAAGGCCTCGGCCAGTCCTTCGGCGCCGGCGCTGGCGCCCGAGATCATGTCGCGGCGGGCATCGCCGAACAGCGACGCTTCCATCTGCGTGTCGAGCATCTCGAAATGCGCGGGAATGTTGGCTTCCAGCGGGAACTGGTGCAGCACCGACTCGCAGAAGGCGTGGATGGTCTGGATCTTCAGCCCGCCCGGCGTCTCCAGCGCCTCGGCGAACAACCGGCGCGCGCGGCGCATCGTGCCGGCATCGGCGCCACGGCCATCCAGCGCCACGATCCGGCTCGCCAACTCGGCATCGCCCAGCGACGTCCATTCCGACAGCGTCGAGAACACCCGGTTCGACATGTTGGCGGCGGCGGCGCGCGTGTAGGTCAGGCAAAGGATCTTCGACGGGTCGGTGCCGTTGAGCAGCAGCCGGATGACGCGCTGCGCCAGCACATGCGTCTTGCCGGACCCCGCATTGGCAGAGACCCAGGCCGAATTCAGCGGGTCGGAAGCGCGCGCCTGGCTGGCGGCGGTATCGCTCGGGATCGGGTAGGCCTTCTTCATGCCTCCCCCGCCTCGTCGTCGCTCTCGCCGCCGGCCGACCATTCGAGCACGCGGGCGAGATGGTCGTAGTCGCCATCGACCTCGCCCTCGCGGAACGGCAGCGCGCGCGACAGATAGCCGGTCGTCGGGTCGGCATAGTGGAAGAGCAGCTTCTCCAGCCGCGCCCAGGCGTCCTCGGAAAGCTCGTTGGCGGTTCGGAGCTTCCGATTGTACTCGAGGATCGATTCCGGATCGACATCGCCATTCGCCTTCAGCCGCACGAAGGCAAGCTGGGAGGGTTCGCGAATGCCGAGTTCCTTGAAGGCGCCTCGCCGCAGCAATGCGCCTTCGAGCGCGAGCTGCGGCGAAAGCAATGTATGGGCCTGTGCTTTCGAGGGCGAGGAGCCCGTCTTGTAGTCGAGGATATCGGCCATGCCTCCGGCGAGGAGGTCGATCCGGTCGGCACGCCCGGACAGGGTAACTCCAGTACGGCCGACGACGGTTCTTTCGGCACGTTCCTCGGCGTGCCGACTTGTGACATCGGGTGCACGCTGCCGCTCCCACTGGATGATGTTCGCGGCGAGCTTTTCGAAACGCGGCCACCACACCGCCTCGATGTCGGCTGGAAGCGCCGCTTCGGCGAAGCAGGCCCGGCCTGCCTCGACCAGGCTTTGCAAGGCGTCCGGCGCGCGCGGATCGGCGACCCGCCGCGAAAACAGGTGCAGGATGGCGTGGAACAGCGTGCCGCGCTCGGCGGCGCCCGGATCGCGAATGACCGGATCGAGCGGCACCAGGCCGAGGATGCGTCGGGCGTAGACTGCATAGGGATCGCGGCGCAGGGTCTCGATCTCGGTCACCGAGAAATGCTGCGGCCGGGTGGCGAGCGGCGGCCTCGGCTGCGGCCTTGGCGCGAAGTCCAGCCGCTCGCCGGCATCGAGCGCGCGCGCCCAGGAGAGCAGCGCCGCGCCGCGCCGCATCGGCGCCGCCGCGTGCTCCTTGCCGATGAAGGTCAGCATGCGCTGCAGCCAGCGCGACGGCACCGCCGGCGCGTCGCCGGAACGGGCCGCGCGCGTCAGCACCACTTTCTTCGCGCCCATCGCCATCTGGAAGTCATGCGCGGCAAGGCCGATGCGCCGCTCCGGCGGCTCGAGGTCGATGCCGGTCTTCATCAGCCGCGACATGAAGCGGTCGCTCTCCGGCTTGCGCGGCCATACACCTTCGTTGAGCCCGCCGATGACGAG
>NZ_RZSG01000339.1:0-6128 GCF_003997725.1 Mesorhizobium sp. M4A.F.Ca.ET.050.02.1.1 | reverse complement strand
GTCGCTGGTCGAGGGCACGGCGAAGGCCGGCGCCTTGCGCGCCGAGCTTGCCGCCAAATGGGGCGTTGCAGCAGGCATTCCGATCGCCGGCGGCGCCGGCGACAATGCGGCCTCGGCCTGCGGCATGGGCACGGTCGGCGCCGGCCACGCCTTTGTGTCGCTCGGCACCTCCGGCGTGCTGTTCGCCGCCAACGCCGCCTACCTGCCCAATCCGGCAAGCGCGGTGCACACCTTCTGCCACGCGCTGCCCGACACCTGGCACCAGATGGGCGTTATCCTGTCGGCCACCGATTCGCTCAACTGGCTGTCGGAGATCACCGGCAAAAGCGCCGGCGAATTGACCGCCGAGCTCGGCGATACGCTCAAGGCGCCGACCGGTGTGTCCTTCCTGCCCTATCTCTCAGGCGAGCGCACGCCGTACAATGATTCCGCCATTCGTGGCTCGTTCACCGGCCTGGCGCATGAAACCGGCCGCGCCGTGCTGACGCAGGCCGTGCTCGAAGGCGTCGCCTTTGCCTTCCGCGACAGTCTCGAAGCGCTGAAGACGGCCGGCACGACGCTGACCCGGGTCACGGCGATCGGCGGCGGGTCGCGCTCGCGCTACTGGCTGAAGGCGATTGCCACGGCCTTGCAGGTGCCGGTGGACATCCCGGCCGATGGCGATTTCGGCGCCGCGTTCGGCGCGGCCCGGCTCGGCCTGATCGCCGCGACCGGCGCCGATCCGCTTGCCGTGTGCACCGCGCCGGCGACCGACGCCACGATCGATCCGGACGCCGGGCTTGGCGGGGCCTTCGCCGACGCCTACCAGCGCTACAGGGCGCTTTATCCGGCGATCAGGGCGGCAACCGCGTGAGCGGGCGCGAGGCACCCCCCTCTGCCCTGCCGGGCATCTCCCCCTCAAGGGGGGAGATCAGCAGCGTCGACGGCTATGCCAGTCTTGCAAGGTCAGTGATTGGCGAAGGCGGAAAAGCCAGCCAATCTCCCCCCTTGAGGGGGAGATGGCCGGCAGGCCAGAGGGGGGTGCTTGGCGCCCACCTCAACAGCAAAGCCTCACTGCGCCGGCACCTTGTCCAAAAACCCGGTGACGCTCTTCAGGCGGCCGTTCTCGATGACGGCGATGTCGGTGCCTTCGATGACCGACTCGGTGCCCTCCGGGCCGAGATTCCACGAGAAGCGGATCTGATCGGCAAACCCGTCCGGCTGGCCCTTCAGCGAGAAGCGGAACCCGGCGAAGCGTTGCTGCACGCCGTCGATCAGCGCGGCGATGCCTGCGTGGCCGTCGCCCTGCATGATCGGATCGCGGTAGCTGACGTCGCTGGTGAAGGCCGCTTCGAGCAGAGCCTTGCGGCGGCCCGCATCGCTCTCGTTCCAGGCGGTGATGTAGTTCCGGGCGATCGTGTTGAGGTCGGTCATGGTCTTCATCCTTCGTTGGATCGTTTCGACATGACCCTTTTCGACCAGCGCCGGCATGAAACCAATTACGCCTGAGGTAATGGCGGACAGGAACCTGCGAGAGGAAGGACGATCATGAGCAGCGGATTTTTCGGCGACATCCAGACGATCAAGTACGAGGGACCGGATTCGACCAATCCGCTCGCCTACCGGTTCTACAACCCGGACGAGTTGGTCGCCGGCAAGCGGCTGGAAGACCATCTGCGCTTTGCCGTCGCCTATTGGCATTCCTTCGCCTGGCCCGGCGGCGACCCGTTCGGCGGCCAGACCTTCGATCGCCCCTGGTTCGCCAAACCCGGCGGCATCGACACGATGGAGCTGGCGAAGCTCAAGGCCGACGTCGCCTTCGAGATGTTCTCGCTGCTCGGCGCGCCCTATTTCTGCTTCCACGACGCCGACGTCCGGCCCGAGGGCAAGGATTTTTCCGAGAGCGCTGCGCGCCTCGACGAGATCGCCGACTATTTTGCCGCCAAGATGAGAGAGACCGGCGTCAAGCTGCTGTGGGGCACGGCGAACTTGTTCTCGCACCGCCGCTTCATGTCCGGCGCGGCCACCAATCCCGATCCGGATGTCTTCGCCTATGCGGCGGCGACGGTGAAAAGCTGCATCGACGTCACCAAGCGGCTGAAGGGCGAGAATTACGTGCTGTGGGGTGGCCGCGAAGGCTACGAGACGCTGCTCAACACCGATCTTGGCCGCGAGCAGGAGCAGGCCGGACGCTTCCTCAGCCTGGTCGTCGACTACAAGCACAAGATCGGTTTCAAGGGCACCATCCTGATCGAACCGAAGCCGCAGGAGCCGACAAAGCACCAGTACGATTACGACGTCGCCACTGTCTACGGCTTCCTCAAGCGTTTTGGGCTGGAGAAGGAAGTGAAACTCAACATCGAGCAGGGGCACGCCATCCTCGCCGGCCATTCCTTCGAGCATGAATTGGCGCTCGCCAATGCCCTCGGCGTCTTCGGTTCGATCGACATGAACCGCAACGACTACCAGTCGGGCTGGGACACCGACCAGTTCCCCAACAACGTGCCGGAAATGGCGCTCGCCTACTACCAGGTCCTGCAGGGCGGCGGCTTCAAGACCGGCGGCACCAACTTCGATGCCAAGCTGCGGCGCCAGTCGCTCGACCCGCAGGACCTGCTGATCGGCCATATCGGCGGCATGGATGCCTGCGCGCGCGGCCTCAAGGCGGCGGCCAGGATGATCGAGGACAAGGCGCTGTCGGCCCCGCTGGCCGAGCGCTATGCCGGCTGGAACACCGCCGAAGGCAAGGCGATGCTGTCGGGCAAGCGCACGCTGGAGGAGATCGCCGAGCGGGTGGTCAAGAAGAAGATCGAGCCGCAGCCGCGCTCCGGCCGCCAGGAGCTGCTGGAAAACATCGTCAACCGCTATGTGTGAGGCAGGGCGCCGGCCCTAACTCAAGCAGCCGCTAAGATAAAACGGCTTTGCGCGGGGCTGAAACCGACGACAAGGTTTTGCCCCGCGCCGCCCCTCAATAGCCTCTCTCTTGCCTTCAAACAGCCGTCACGGATTTCCTATAGTGTCGGCTCGTGGCGGGAATCAGGAAGAAGGAGGCGAAACGATATGCAGCACGAACGCGAAATCGACGCCCTGCTCTCATCTGGCGAGGCTGGCTCGATCATCGACCGGCTGATGGCATTGCCGCACGGCAAGGCCGGTTCACGCGGCGCGACCGAATGGGATCGCGCGGTCGCCAGCCGCTTCGAGACCCATATTGCAAGGCAGATGCGCTCCGAGATCGACAGCGCCAGCACCCGGCAGACCGCCGCGTAGCCTATCCCCGGCGGAGCCTCACCGGCGCTTCGCCGAAAGCCCTCGAAAATGCCCTGGAAAATGCCGCCGCGGAGGAGAATCCCGTCCGCCCGGCAATGTCGGCCATGGCGATCCGCGTGTCGACCACCAGGCGCCGGGCGGCGCTGAGGCGCAGCCGCAGATAATAGGCGCCGGGCGTCTCGCCGATCGACTTGCGGAAGATGCTTTCCAGCGTCCGCGCCGTCACGCCGGCGCGCTTGGCCACGGCGTCGATGGTCAGCGGCTGGTCGACATGCGATTCCATCAGCCGGATCGCCTGCGCCAGCCTTGGGTCGTAGCCGTCGAGCCGCCCGAGCGAGACCAGCGGCTGCGCATCGGTCGCGGCGCGCGCCTGGTCGTAGATGAACACGCTCGCCACATCGAGCGCCACGGCCATGCCGAGCCTGGTCCGCACCAGATGCAGCATCAGATCGAAGGTCGGCGAGGCGCCGCCGGACGTGAAGACAGGCCCGTCGATGACATAGCGGTCCGGACGCACGTCGACGCCCGGGAAGGCGGCGGAAAAATCCTCCATGTCCTCCCAATGCGTGGTGGCGCTTCGCCCTTCGAGCAGACCGGCCCGCGCCACCAGCCAGGTGCCGGCCTCGACGCCGCCGCAGGCGCGGGCCGCACGTGCTGCCCTGCGCAACCCCGCAAGCAGCGCCGCCGTGGCATAATTCTGCGTGCCGAAGCCGGCGACGACGACCAACACATCGGTCGGCTCGGCGGCATCGAAGCGGCCGCTGACCGCCACCGGCAGGCCACATGTCGTAACCGGCGCCTCACCCGTCACCGAGACCAGCTTGAAGTCGAACAGCGTGTCGCCCGAGATGCGGTTGGCGGCGCGCAGCGGGTCGACGGCCGAGGCCACGCACATGATCGACGAGCCGGAGAACACCAGGAGCGTCACCTTGAGCGTTTCGTGTTCGGCGCGAAAGATCGTCGGCTTTTCGCTTTTAGTCATGTCAGCTTCGTAAAGCGCAAAACAGTTTCCGGCAAGTCGGTCATTGTTGGGTCTGTCTTGATTGGGAGAAAGTCCAATGCCGCTCGCAATGAACCGTGAGGTCTTCATTACCTGTGCCGTGACCGGGTCCGGCGGCTCGCAGGACCGCAGTCCGCATGTGCCGCGCTCCCCCAAGCAGATCGCCGATTCGGCGATCGACGCCGCCAAGGCGGGTGCGGCGATCGTCCACTGCCATGTCCGCGATCCCGAGACCGGCAAGCCCAGGCGCGACATCCATCTCTATCGCGAGGTGACCGAGCGCATCCGCGAGGCCAATGTCGACGTGGTGCTCAACCTCACCGCCGGCATGGGCGGCGACATGGTGTTCGGCTCGCCGGAGGCGCCGCTGCCGCTGAAAGAGAAGGGCACCGACATGGGCGGCGCCACCAACCGCATGGAACATGTGCGCCAGTGCCTGCCGGAGATCTGCACGCTGGATTGCGGCACGATGAACTTCGCCGAGGCAGACTATGTGATGACCAACACGCCCGGCATGCTGCGCGCCATGGGCGGCATGATGACGGCGCTTGGCGTCAAGCCCGAGATCGAGGCCTTCGACACCGGCCATCTGTGGTTCGCCAAGCAGCTGGTCGAGGAGCAGGTGCTGAAGCCGGACGCGCTGGTGCAGCTGTGCATGGGTGTGCCGTGGGGCGCGCCGGATGACCTCAATACCTTCATGGCCATGGTCAACAACGTGCCGTCGACCTGGAACTGGTCGGCCTTCTCGATCGGCCGCAACCAGATGGCCTATGCGGCGGCCGCGGTGCTCGCCGGGGGCAATGTCCGCGTCGGTCTTGAGGACAATCTTTGGCTGGACAAGGGCGTGCTGGCGACCAACGCGCAGCTCGTCGATCGTGCCGCCAGCATCGTCACCAATCTCGGCGCCAGGATCCTCGGGCCGGAGGAAGTGCGCAAGAAGCTCAACCTCACCAAGCGGGCGCCGATCGCAGCATAAGGCGGGGGCTGACCATGGCGACCGTCAAATTCACCGCGATGAAGGATGGCGACAGGGAAGACTACGAATTCCTGACCGCCCATGAGGTCGACTACGCTGCGAAAACCGGCGAGCGGCTGCTCGACGCGCTGGTGCAGCTCGACGAGGGCCTCTCCGGCTACAAGATCACCCGGCTCGGCCATTCGCTGCAGGCGGCGACGCGGGCCTGGCGCGATGGCGCCGACACTGACTGGATCGCCTGCGCGTTGCTGCACGACATCGGCGATATCTACGCGCCCTACAATCACGACGAATACGCGGCCGCGATCCTGAAGCCCTTCGTGCGCGAACAGTGCACCTGGGTGGTGGAGAAGCACGGCGATTTCCAGCGCCTCTATTACGCGCATCATCTCGGCGGCAACCGCCACGCCCGTGACCGCTTCGCCGGCCATCCCTATTTCGACGACTGCGACCGGTTCTGCGAGCGCTGGGACCAGTCGAGCTTCGACCCCGATTACGACACGCTGCCGATCGAGTTCTTCCGGCCCTTCGTGCTCGAAGTCTTCGCCCGCAAGGCCTACGACCCGGCCGTGATCCGCGCCGGTGAGCGTGTGCCGCTTACCGATCCCGAAACAGCCAAGACCAGAACCGGAGCTTCCGCATGAGCATCATCAACAAGGCAGCCGCCATCGGCGGCGGCGTCATCGGCGCCGGCTGGGTGGCGCGGCTGCTTTTGAACGGCATCGATGTTTCGATTTTCGATCCCGATCCCGAGGCGTCGCGCAAGGTCGGCGAGGTGATGAAGGGCGCCCGCCGCGCCTATAAGCAGATGCTGCCCGGCGGCCTGCCCAAGGAAGGCAAGCTGACCTTCGCCAAGACCATCGCCGAGGCGGTCGCCGACGCCGATTTCATCCAGGAAAGCGT
>NZ_RZSG01000338.1:0-6142 GCF_003997725.1 Mesorhizobium sp. M4A.F.Ca.ET.050.02.1.1 | reverse complement strand
GGCCTGCCGATCGCCGCCATAGACGGCCGGCCGGACCCCGTCGAGGCGCGCGCACTGCGCGTCGATGTCGTCGCATTCTCAGGCACGCCGGAGGCGGCGCGCTCGGCGATAACCTTGCGCACGATGCGCGCCGGCCCGATCGTGCCGCTGGTCAGCGAGGTGCTCAATCCGGCTGCCTATGCGCATGAGCGCGCCGTCTGCGTCGACACCACGGCGGCGGGCGGCAATGCCAGCCTGCTGGCTGCCGCCTAAGGCACAGCCCAAGTCCGGGCGCGTGTTGCAAGGAGACCGCGCACCCGGATAAACATGCGCCGATCGATTACGCGGCGAGGCCGAACAGATGGAAGATAAATCGCCGTTCACGCTCCCGCGTGTCAGCGTGGTCATCACCAGTCACAACTATCGCGCCTATGTCGAGGACGCGATCCGCTCGGTTCTGGCACAGACCTATCGCAATTGGGACTGCGTGATCGTCGACGATGCCTCGGCCGACGGCTCGGCCGATCATATCCGTGCGCTGCTTGAAAAGATCGGCGATCCGCGCCTGCGCCTCCTGGCGCGGCCGCAAAACGGCGGCCAACTCGCCGCGTTCCGCGACGGCTTTGCAGCAAGCGACGCGCATTTCGTGGCGTTTCTCGATTCCGACGACATCTGGCTGCCGGACTTCCTGCTCGCGCATCTGTCGGCGCATCTCTACGCGACGCAGCCGGCGTCGCTGTCCAGCTCCGATCTTTTCCTCGTCGATCGCGAGCGCGCCTTGCTGGCCAGTAGCTTTGCGCTGCCGCGCAGGGAAGCGCACGCGCGCGGGACAATGATCCCACCCCACATACAGCATGGCGGACTCGCCTATCGGTCGGATTTTCCGGTGACCTATTTCGGACCCGATAGCTATGGCTGGATATGGGCGCCGACATCGTCGATGGTTTTCCGGCGTGGCGCGCTGGAACCCGTCCTGGCATTCCCCTTCAAGGTGTCGATCGGAACCGATTACCTGACGGCGACATGCGCGCATCTGGCCGCCGGCAGCCTCATCCTGTCGGAGTGCCTCGGCCTCTATCGCCTGCATGGCGCCAATGCCTCCGGCGGTCTCGCCTATGCCGGCGGCCGTATGCAGCTGTCGCCGGCCTATGCCTCCCTGGACGCCGCCATGGGCGCGGACGTGCTCGACTATGTCCTTGCCAATGCGGAGAGGCTCGGCGCCATCCACGGCAGGGATTTCGTGTCCGGCTTCCTGTCCAGCCATGTGAGGCGGTTCGGCGATTTGGCGAGCGATCCGCGGCTTGCGCCGCTTCTTGATCGCAAGAGCCGCTTGCGGCAGGCGCGCAAACGCTTTGTGCGGACGCTACGCCGGCTGGCTGGCGGTTCCTGAGGCTAGGCTCTCCCGAATAGCTCGTCAGGCGCCCTCGACGACCGAAAAGCCTTCGAATTGCGGATGGCCGAGATAGTGCACCTTGGAGGTGCCGGCGTTGCGGTGCGCGGCGCGGAAATTTTCCGATTTGGTCCAGGCGACGAAATCCTCGTGGCTGGCCCACACCGTGTGTGAGGCAAACAGCGTGTAGCCTTCGGCCTCGTTCAGCGGACCGCGCAGCAGGTGGAACTCCCTGAAACCTTTCATTTCAGACAGGCTGGAATCACGGTTCTTCCAGACATCCTCGAAGGCGTCTTCCGAGCCGTTCTGGACCTTGAAGCGGTTCATGGCGATGTACATTGGTTTCCTTTCATGCGGTTCGTTCCATCCACTTTCAAAATGGACCGATTTCGGCCTCGAACACCAAACTCCTGCTTGCGATGCGCGACGGAATTGGAGGGAAGGGGGCAGCATTGCGAACGATGCCGAGCGCGACCTGATCGAAACTCGACGATCCAGAGGTTTGCAGGATGCGTAGATCGTCGATACCACCACCGCTGCCGATCACGAAAGTCACGACGGCATTATTGACCGCGGTCAATTGCACTGACGGCGGAACGGCGCGGTTGACGCGGCTGAGCTTCCTGATGACGTCGCCGCGGTAATTGTACTCCGCAGCCTCGCTGCCTGCCTCTTTCTGCTTCTTGCCCTTGCTGGCCGCCTGTGCCAGCCGGTCTTGGCCCTCTGCGGTGCCGCGCTTGTTGTCCGTTTCTCTCGCTGTCGGGGATGGTGCCGACGGAGTCGGACGGGCGCTGGGGATTGGCGGCTGGTCTGGAACAACGACGGGAGTTTCATGGGTGGCAGGGGATTCGGTGCTGGCGACAACACTCTGGTCATCGGGGCGCGGGGAGCCAGCCACCAGTACGTCTGGCCGGCCGGCAGGTTCCGGCGACACTGCGGGAGGCTGTGCGGCTGCTTCCCGAGTGGGCTCGGAAGGCTGCGTTGGTGGCGCTGGTCTGACCGGCTTTGCCGGCTCCGGCCTGGCCGGCTTTGGCTCCAGCGTGACATTTATCGCCACCGGATCCCTGTCAAGCGCGCTGCCGGCAACCTTGTCTCCGGACTGGTCGCTGCCTTCCGATTGCTCCGAATCCGGCGATTTGAACGTGCTGGAAGGCGAGATCAGAAAGAACGCCGCCGCGGCGCCGTGGAGAATGCAGGAGACAATGACGGCAGCGGGCCATTTGCCGTTGCGGGCCGCCGCCTGCGCAAGTTCAGGCGGCTTGGCCGGCGCTATCGCCAGCTCGCTGCCGGCGTCGGAGAGGGGGATGATTTCCTGCATGTCGCGGGCCGGAAATTGCAGCGGCCTGCATGCAAAAGTCAAATCAAGATCATTTGCCCGCGGAGGTAACGCGCCGAGGCCGAGCAGCGGCCAGGCCACGGTCTCTTGCCTGAATGCGGGATGCAGCCCCAATGCCGTCTCAGACCCCGAAGGCGATGGTGGTTCGGGTCGAGGTCTTCAGTCCGCGCATGCAGGCGGCGGGCTCCACGCTTGCGCCGGCGCATTCGGTCGCGCTGTTGATCAGCACGCGGCTGACCTTGGCGCAGTCGGTGCCGGCAAGATCGAAACGCGTCACCTTGGTCTTGCTTACGGGAAGGTCCTTGAAGTCGAGTACGGTCAGGCGGTCGACGACGCCGGCCTCGTTGAACAGGGCGATCTCGAAGGCCGTTTTCGACAGGTCGGCGCCGAGCGCGTTGTTGACCACGAAGGTCAGCCTGCAGCCCTTGTCGGAGGGCTGCGCGGCATTGAGTTCGAGGTTGAGTTGAGGAACCGGCGAGGACTGGGCCCACGCCGGCGCCGCCGCAAGCGACAAGGTCAGCAGACGAAGCAGTCCCGTCAAGCTTGTCATTGTCGTCAGCCTCCAAAGCGCATGGTCGCCGCCAGCTTCAACGTGATGCCGGGTTCGTAGAGAACGGCAGTCGTGCTGCCGTTCAGCGGGTTGGTGTATTTGACGTCGAACAGATTGTCGGCGCGGAAGTCGAGTTTGAGATTGTCGGTCGCCTGGTAGCTGGCGAAGGCGTTGACCAGCGTATAGTCCTTGGCCACGGAGTTGCCCTTGGGCTTGCCGTTGTATTGCACCTCGCCGCCGACGGTCAGCTTGTCCTGGAGGAAACGAAGGCCGAGCTGCGCGGTGACCTGGGAGGAGGGGATGGTGGCAAGGTCGGCGCGCTCGCCTTCATAGGAAATGGTGTGGCCGTTGATGATCGAGGCCGAAAGCCCGGCATAACCCCAGCGGGCATCATAGACGCTTTCCAGTTCGAAGCCGTCGATCTTGGCCTTGGCGAAGTTCTGGTACTGGAAGCAGATCGGGATGCCGGGACCGAACGGGCAGCCGCTGGTCGGGTCGAAGGCCGAGAGCGTGACGCCGTCGATGTAGTCTTCGACATCGTTGTTGAAATAGGCGGCCTTGAGCCGCAGCGCGTCGCCGCCTTCGAAAATGTCGTTCCGCTTGTAGTTGACGCCGAACTCGACGGTCTTGCCGATTTCTGGCTTGAGATTGGGGTTGGGCAGGAACGGGAAGGTGACTCCTGCCGGATGGTTGCCGCTGATTAGGGTCTCCGTCAGCGAGGGCGAGCGGTAGCCTTCCGCGTAGGTGCCATAGAACTGCAGGCCAGACAGGCTGGCGCTTTCGAAGGGCGAGACGCCGACGGTGATGCGCGGCGACAGCCTGTCGCCGGACGTCTCGTTATCCGAATCCTTCAGGCTGTAGCTGTCGTAACGCAGGCCGGTGATGACCTCGAGCCATTCCCAGGTGAGCTTGTCCTGAACATATGCGCCCGAAACGTTGCGCTTGCCGGAGGGCGTGTAGAAGCTGTCGCCGCCGGCGGTGCCGCCCGTCTCGACATCGTCGCCGACCCAATCGCCGCCATAGGTCAGCTCGTGCGCGATGTCGGCGGTCTCGAAGCGAGAGGTGTTCCAGATGTCGATGCCGGTGGTGTCGACGTCGAAGGTCGAGGTCGAACCGGCCGGCAGCACGACGGGAAGACCGGTTTCCGGATCGAAGCGGTTTTGCGCGATGAGGCTGGTCAGATCGAGATTGGTCCTGTTGTAGGAGGCGTTGATGTGGAGGTCGAGCCAGCTCCTGGCGTCGTCGGTGATGTTGTAGCGGGCTGTAAATGTGTTCGACTTCAGGTCGACATCGTTGGCCGGCACGCCGCTGCTGGTCTCCGTCCAGCCGTGGCTGGAGCCGACCCAGCCGAGTTTCAACTCGCTGTTCTCGGTCGGGCGGATCGTGGTCTTGAGCAGGCCGCTCAGCACGTCGAAGCCGGTGCCGGCGACAGTGTCGCCGCCGCCATTCTTGTAGTCGTCATAGTCGCGGTAGACGATGTTGCCGAGCACATCCCAGTTCTCGTTGAAGCGGTAGGCGCCGGTGGCGCTGGTGGTCCAGCCCTTGCCGTTGCTTTCATAACGGCCGGTGAGCGCGCTAGCCCAGCTTTCCTCCGGCTTGAGGAAATCCTCGGCATCCTTGGTGTCGAAGAAGACGACGCCGCCGATGGCGCCGGAGCCGTAGGTGTTGGCGACCGGACCGCGGATCACGTCGACGGATTTGATAAGTTCAGGGTCGACGTAAAAGGTCGACTGCGTGCCATGATCGGAGCGCTGGAAATCCTGCCTGGCGCCGTCGATGATGACCGCGACGCGGCCGAAATCCTGCAGGCCGCGGATGTTGATGCTGGAGCTGACGCGGCGCGCGTCGGCCTGCACGGTTACCCCCGGCACGCCGAGCAGCATCTCGTTCGACGTCGTCGCCATGCGGCGATCGAGCTGCTCTCGGTCGACATGGCTGGCGGAGGCAAGCGACTGGATCGCCGTCTCGCCGGTGCGGCTGAGGACCAGGATCTTGTCGAGCAGCGTCGCCTCGGCCGGCTTCGTCTCTTCTGTCTTCTTTGCAGAATCGGTCTGCTGCCGCTCGCTTGCAGGCTGGGCGGCCTGTTGCGCGTTTGCCGGCGGTGTCAGGATCGCGATCACCGCCGCGCCGGCCAGAAGCGCGGCCATTCCCTTTGCCATAGACCGTTGCGCCGGGCCCGCGTTCTCATACGCCAGACCCAGCCTTTGCCAATTCGCCAACCCCATGCCCCAACTCCAAATCCAGTTCGATGCTGGCTGGCCGAGGCTCGCTGGCATTTTTCATCGCATCCGGTGCGTTAAATGTTGACTCATTTACTCCGGTATTGCACTGGTTATAAAACATGATTATTCGAGTCAAGAAATTAATCGGCATTTTATGCAGGCGTCCGGCCAGGTGGCCGGCACAGGGAAAGGACCGACCCAGATGAACACGCACAACGCAAACGATTTCCGCTATCGCGTCCGTCGTTCCGAAGACGTTGCCACCCGTTTCGACCGGGTTCCGCTGGCGGTGAGGACGCTCTCCAGCAACACGCTTTTCCAAGGCGAGCACGAGATCGGCATCGAGCACCATGGTGCGCTCTATCGGTTGAAGATCACCCGCCAGGGCAAGCTGATCCTCAACAAGTAAGCAGCAACCGACGACCGGCTGAAGGCAGGGGAAGACATGGACCAGCGCGTGAAACCCACACCGCATGAAATCCGGCGGGCGCGGGAAGACAATCCGAAAGCGCGCGAGCGCGACCTTGCCGCCGAACTCGGCATCTCGGAAGCGGAGCTCGCCGCGGCCCATTGCGGGCAGGGCGTCGTGCGGGTCGAGCCGCGCGTCAACGATTTGCTGACCGGCCTCGAAGCTGTCGGCGAGGTGATGGCGCTGACCCGCAATG
>NZ_RZSG01000337.1:0-6144 GCF_003997725.1 Mesorhizobium sp. M4A.F.Ca.ET.050.02.1.1 | reverse complement strand
TTCCAGTAGGAATAGGTGCCGGCCGGCTGTTTCAGGATGTCGCCGAGGACGCCGGCTTCTTCCCGCGCCTCGATCATGGCCGCCTTGCGCCCGCTCTTGCCCTTCATCGGCCAGCCCTTGGGCACGATGAAGCGTCTGGTCGTGCGCGACGTCACCAGCATCACCTCGATGCCACCATCAGGGCCCAGCCGAAAGGGTATCGCCGCCACCTGGCGAATCCGTTCGCCCCTCTTTGCCTTGCGCACGGCTGTCTTCTTGGTCGCTGCCATTCCCAGAAACCCAGTCGGATCGCCCCTTCCCGAGCAAGGAGGGCGCCATCCCGCAAAACCCCAAACCGCCGCCGATGCAACAGTGCATTTTTCCGGCAGGTTAGTTGGCTAAATAAATCGAAAATGCCGGCTTGTCAGCGGCACGACGTCAAAATCGCATTGCCCAGCACCTGGCAGCTCGGCTTGACCACCGGTACCTGCGGTCGAGGCTGCGGCACGATCTGGCGATCCTGCTCGCGATTCAGCTGCTGCTGTTGCTGGAATTGCTGCCGCAGCATCCTGTTCTGCAGCTGCAGCAGTTCGTTCTGCTGGACCAGAACATTGCGATTTGTTGGGATAATCACCTGCGCCAAGGCATGCGGAGCCACGGCCACCACCATCGCCGTCGCCAGCATTGCCAATATGAGAACCGTCGTTGGACGAAGCTGCCGCATCGATCCGCTCCCGCGTTAAACCTACCACCCATATAGGGCATTTGACCGGCGGTGCCATGGTCGATGGGCAGCCACGCCAAATTGATTGGTTCATCGGCCAGGAATGTGCCCTCCAACCTGGCATTGCACTTGACGGGGGCGGTTGTTTCGCCGCTCTATCGGCCGGCGCCAGGCCGAGCCAGTGGCTGGAGCCGAGCCTGGCAAGAAGGGATCCCTATGAGAAGCAGGTATCTCGCGGCGATAGTTGGCGCTGTCTGCATCCTCGGCGTGCCGGTTTGGGTAAACGCTGCGCAGACCAAGGGCGACAAGGTGGCGCCGGCCGCCGACGCGGCCAAGCCGCAATTGCCGGGCGGGGCCTCGGCGCTCTCGGAGACCCATGGCGACTGGGTGGTCAATTGCCAGGTCAACGGCGCGGCCAGGGCCTGCAGCCTCTCGCACCAGCAGTTCAGCAAGCAGACCAACCAGCGTCTGCTGGCGATCGAATTGTCGACCAAGACCGGCGAGGATGCCGCTGGCACCCTGGCGCTGCCGTTCGGCCTGGCGCTGGCCAAGGGCATCACGCTGGAGATCGACGACAAGAAGCTGGAAGGCATCTTGCAGTTCAACACCTGCCAGGCTGTCGGCTGCCTGGGGCCGGTTGCCTTTGACGCCGACACCACGCCGCTGCTCCAGAACGGCACCAGCCTGAAGGTCAATGCGGTCGCCGCCGACACGGCGCAGCCGATCAGCTTCTCCATCTCGCTCAACGGCTTCGGCGGCGCGCTGGCAAGGACGGCGGAGCTGTCGGCGGACTGAGTTCCTGCTTAGACCGACCGGGACGATCGGCATTCGCCGATCGCCCGTATCATTGACGTCCATCGCGCGTAGTCCTTATTTCCGGTTGGCTTAATTCAACCTGCGGTCGGCAGGGTCAGAGCGGCACGGGACGCCGCCGCGACTACAATGCTACAGTCGTCATGGGTCTTTACCCCCGGAATATGGATCGGAAGGCCATAAAGGTTCGAGACGGGGCGGACAGGAAAGAAATAGGAATCCCATAAAGATTTCGGCTTGCCAGGTTGTCGCTGCCTCACCCTTGCAGGCTGGCCTCACCGGATTATCAATAGTCTCGAAACACGTTCTGCGTGGCGCCAGGCTTGGCGACGCCCGGTCGATATTCCGAGGAAGGACAAAAAATGCTCGACATCGCACCATCGCAGCAGGCGGCCGCCTGGCTCGGTTCCTTCGCCCGCGCGCTCGAAGCCGGCGACATCGAGGCAGTGGCCAATCTTTTCGTCGAGGACTGCTACTGGCGCGACCTGCTCACCTTCACATGGAACATCAAGACCATGGAGGGCCGGGCGGCGATCCGCGACATGCTGGTGGCGACGCTCGCGACGGCACGGCCGTTGCGATGGAGCCTCACCGGCGAAGCGAGCGTCGACGATGGCATCATCGAGGCCTGGTTCAGCTTCGAGACAGTCGTTGCCAGGGGCGAGGGGATCCTGCGCCTCAAGGACGGTCGCTGCCGGAGCCTGTTCACGGCAATGAGCGAGCTCAAGGGGTTCGAGGAGCAAAAGGGTCCGGCGCGGCCGCTCGGCATCCGCCACAAGGCCGATCCCGATCGCGAGACCTGGGCGGAGGCGCGGGCGCGCGAGGCACGCGACCTTGGTGTCAGGGAGCAGCCCTACTGCCTGGTGATCGGCGGCGGCCAGGGCGGCATTATGCTCGGCGCCAGGCTGAGGCAGCTTGGCGTTCCGGCGATCATCATCGAGAAGAATGCGCGCGCCGGCGATTCCTGGCGCAACCGCTATCGCTCGCTCGTGCTGCACGATCCGGTCTGGTACGACCATCTGCCCTACATTCCGTTCCCGGAGAACTGGCCGGTGTTCACGCCCAAGGACAAGATGGGCGACTGGCTGGAAATGTATGCACGGGTGATGGAGCTGAACTATTGGGTCGCCACCAAATGCGTCAGCGCCGCCTATGACGAAGCCGAAAAGGCCTGGACCGTCATCGTTGACCGAGTCGGCCAGCGCATCACCCTGAAGCCGAAGCACATCGTCTTCGCGACCGGTGCCTACGGACCGCCGCGGCAGATCAGTCTGCCCGGCGCCGAGGCCTTCAAGGGCGAGATCCTGCATTCCAGCCAGTATTCCAGCGGCGAGAAGTTCCGCGGCAAGCGCGTCGCGGTCATCGGCGCGGCAAGCTCGGGGCATGACGTCAGCGTCGACCTCTGGGAGGCGGGCGCCATGGTCACCATGGTCCAGCGCTCGCCGACGACGGTGGTGAAGTCCGACACGCTGATGGAAGTCGGCTTCGAGATATTCTCGGAAAAGGCGCTAGCCCGCGGCATCACCACGGACAAGGCCGACATGATCGTCGCCTCGACGCCTTTTGCGCTGGTGCCGAAGGGGCAGCGCGCGCTCTACGACATTATCCGCGAGCGAGATGCTGATTTCTACAAGCGCCTCAGCGACAGCGGCTTTGCCCTCGATTTCGGCGAGGATGAGACCGGGCTGCTGATGAAGGCCTACCGCACCGGCTCGGGCTTCTACATCGACGTCGGCGCCTGCGAGCTGATCATCAACGGACAGATCGCGGTGCGGAGCGGTGTCGGCATCAAGTCGCTGACACCGAGCGGCATCCTTTTCGACGACAGCAGCGAACTCGCGGTCGATGCGATCATCTCCTGCACCGGCTATCGGTCGATGAACGAGACGGTGGCTGCGATCGTCTCGCGCGAGGTCGCCGACAGGGTCGGTCCATGCTGGGGCCTGGGCTCGGGCGTGAGAGGCGATCCCGGTCCCTGGCAGGGCGAGTTGCGCAACATGTGGAAGCCGACGGCGCAGGAGGCGCTGGGGTTCCATGGCGGCAACCTCGCGCTGTCGCGCTTCTATTCGAAGTTCGTGGCGCTGCAGCTCAAGGCGCGCATGGAAGGGATCGCGACACCGGTCTATGGCGAGCCGAGCAACGCGGGGCGCTGAAGCTACCGATCTCCCCCCTTGTGGGGGAGATGGCGGCAGGCCAGAGGGGGTCGGTTCGACTGGGCTCGACCTCCTGCGACAGATGAAGGCTGGCGCTTCACGCGCGGCGACCCCCTCTGTCGCCTTCGGCGACATCTCCCCCTCAAGGGGGGAGATCACCCATGCCCGAAATGCCTGGCCGCAACCTCGACATGCGTGTGACCCGCATGCGCCTCGAAGCGCTCGGTCTCGTTGTGGTCGGCGGCCTCGTTTGGCCACCATTTGCCGCCGAGGACGATGCCCTCTGAAACGAGCCGCTGATCGGCGACCAGCGAGGCGCCGACCGCGTCGACAAAGGTGAAGCGGCCCGGTTGCTGCCTGAGCACCGCGACGTCGCCGATGCCGCCGACCTTCAGCGCGCCAAGATCGGGCCGCGCGATCGCCTCGGCCGGGCGCTGCGTCGCCGCGCGCAGCACCTCGACCAGCGGCATGCCGAGCGCCAAAAGCTTCGACATGCAGACGAGGATGTCGAAGGCTGGGCCGTCGACGCAGTAGAGATGCACGTCGCTCGAGATGACGTCGGGCGCGAGCCCCTCGGCCAGCATTGCCTTCGCGACCTCGAAGTCGAAAGAGCCCATGCCGTGGCCGATGTCGAAGATGACGCCGCGCTCTCGCGCCAGCCGCATGTCGGGGCGCACCGCGCCCGAGGCGAAGACCGGCGCGTTGGGGAAGGGGCGGAAGCAGTGAGTGAGGATGTCGCCGCGGCGCAGCCGCGGCAGCACTTCCGAGCGTCCGGGCGGCGGCTCGTCTATATGCGCCATCAGCGGCAGGCCGGCCTGGTCGGCGGCCTCCAGCGCCAGGTCGACCGGGGCGATGCCGCTGGTGCCGCCGGCGTGACGGCCGGAGCGGACCTTGACGCCGACGACGACATCGGCGTGCTCGCGAACGGCAGCCACCGTTTCGCGCGGCTCGCAGAGCCTCAGATCGCTGCATTCGCCGACAGAGACCGTTTGCGAGAAACCGAAAATGCCGGCGAAGGAGATGTTGACGTAGGCGAGGATGCGGACCTTCGAACGCTCGATGACGTGGCGGCGAAAGCCGAGGAAATTGCCCGCGCCGGCGCTGCCGGCGTCGATGAAGGTAGTGGTGCCGCTCTTCGCCGCGAGCCGGTCGGCGTCGACACCGAGCGAGGTGCCGCCCCAGTAGACGTGGCTGTGCAGGTCGATGAGGCCGGGCGTGACGAGGCAATCCCTCGCGTCGATCACTTGTTTCGCGTGTTCGGCGTCGATCGCCGCTTCGATCGCGGCGACATGGCCGTTGGCGAAGGCGAGGTCACGTGGCGCATCGAGCCCGGAAGCCGGATCGATAAGGCGGCCGCCCTTTATCAGGAGATCGAATTGCATCGGGCAGCCTCCGGTTGTTCTGGTCTCTCTGTCAGAGCGGCCGATAGGCGACGGCCTCGACCTCGATCTTGATGTCGATCATCAGCCGCGACTCGACCGTCGTGCGGGCCGGCGGATGCTTCGGGAAATGCCTGGCATAGACGGTGTTGAAGGTGCCGAAGTCGCGCGCGTCCTCCAGCCAGACCGTCGTCTTGACCACATCGTCCATGGTGCAGCCGGCAAGCGCCAGGGCCGCATTGATGTTCTGAAGCACCTGCTCGGTCTGCTCGACGATGCCACCCTGGACGACCATACCGTCGCTTCCGACCGGCACCTGGCCAGAGACATAGACGAAGTCGCCCGCACGGACCGCGGGGGATAGCGGCACATGCGATGTTCCGAAACACTGCTTGGGCAAGAAATAGCCTCCTGTTCAGACATGGCAGGACTGTTCGGAGTCTGCCGTTGCCGACCCTCTATCCCTATTGGCGCGATCCTCCTAGTGCCGCTGGCTGGAGAGCAATATTTTTCGAGATGGATGTTGCTTTGCTAGAAGTGGATCAGCATGTTGCGCCGCCATGCCGGTCGCGATCCGGGAGAAAGAAAATGACCTTCGACAAGAACCCGTTTCCGGCCGGCGACGCCGATCGTCATGCGCTGTGGGACATGCTGGTGCGGCGCGACATCGACGCCTTTCTCTCGCAGGACTGGTCGATGGTCGAGGACGATTTCGTCGCCGAAAGCTTCTTCGGCATGCATGCGCATTTCCTCAACGACGCGGATGCCTGGCGGCTGCAGTTTCCGACGCTCGCCGCCTATCGCGACGAATGGCTGCGCCAGGCCAAGGAAACCGCAGCGACGAAATTCGCCGAGCCGCTGCGCGAGGCGCTTTTTCGGGTCACCAACATGCGCGACATCGATGTCGACGGCGACCGGGCGGTGCTGCACAAGAAGTTCAACGGTTCCATCGCGAAGGCGGATGGCAGCGTCGACAGGCTGAAGTGGCAAACGCTCTATTTCTGCTCGAAGGTCGGTGGCCGCTGGAAGATAGCGGGCTTCGTCGGCTACATGCCCCACCCGCTGGGGAGCTAGGCTCGCGTCGGAAGCCCTCGAC
>NZ_RZSG01000336.1:0-6174 GCF_003997725.1 Mesorhizobium sp. M4A.F.Ca.ET.050.02.1.1 | reverse complement strand
GTCAAGCCGCTTGGTGACGATGGCCATGGTCGGCGCGATCGCGGCGCCGACCACCGCCGTCGCCGTCACCGCTTGCCCGGCCGCGCCCTCGCTGACGCCGAGGTCCTGCGCCAGCCGCGTCAGCAGGCTGGCCGGCAGGAATTCCGCAGTCACAAGGCCGAACACCCCGAGCGCCAGCGACACCACCGCGCCCCAAGCAGGCTCTGATCGTTCTTGAGAGTCGGCGCTGTCTAGAACAGCGGCGTCGATGACGCCCGTGGTGGGTTCGGTCATGGCTAAATCTCCGATCTGTTTGCGCGCCACTTAGGAAATGACCGGCTCGGCCTCCACCCGTTACATGCTTCGCGGGCGCGCTCTGCCAGTCCGACTTGTTTGCGGCGCAACATTTGGCTGACATGCAACATAGGAAGTGACGCGATGGAGTTTCCATGCTAGAAACGCCGAAATGAATTACAATTCGTCCAGAACCGCACTGCCGGCTTCCGGCGATCCTTTGACCGACATGCTACGCGGCCTCCGCCTCGACGGCGTCGACTATGGTCGCTGCGTGCTGGGGGAACCCTGGGCGGTGTCCTTTCCCGCGCAGAAGGCGGCGCGCTTCCACTTCATCGGCCAGCAAGGCTGCTGGCTGTTCTCGCCGGCGAAGGAATGGATCGAGCTGTCGGTCGGCGACGCGCTGCTGATCCCGCGCGGCGACGAGCACGTTCTGGCCAGCGCGCCGGGCGTGCCTGCCGTGCCGATCGGCCGCTACAGCATCGAGCCGGTTTGCGAGAACATCTACGACGTCTCCAATGGCTGCGATGGCTGCAAGACCCTGCTGTTCTGCGGCAGCATGCATTTCAATCTCGACGGCTCGCATCCGCTGCTCGACATGATGCCGGACCTGATGCAGGCACGTAAACTGATGGCGAACGCTCCGGGCATCCAGCACCTGCTCGATGCGATGGCCGGCGAGGTGACGATGGACCGGGTCGGCTCCGGCGGCATCCTGGCGCGCCTTGCCGATGTGCTGGCCGCCACCATCATCCGCTCCTGGGTGGAGAACGGCTGCGGCGATGCCACCGGATGGATCGCCGCCGTCCGCAGTCCGGATGTCGGCAAGGTGCTGGCCGCCATCCACCTGCAGCCGGACCGCGACTGGACGGTCGAGGCGCTGGCGCGGATGATGGGAGCCTCGCGTTCCGCCTTCGCCCAGCGCTTCGCCACCGTGGTCGGCGAGACGCCGGCCAAATATGTGCTCAGCGTTCGCATGCACCAGGCGCGGCAATGGCTGGCCCGCGACGGCATGCGGGTTTCGGTGGCCGCGACAAGGCTGGGCTATGATTCCGAGGCGTCCTTCAGCCGCGCCTTCAAGCGCGTCATGGGCGTGGCGCCGAGCCATCTGCGCAACACCGGCGACGGCGACGACAGCCCGGTCGCCTGAACGCGGGTCGGTTCCTGTCGCCTGGAGGAATTGCCAAGTGTTTTGGACGCAGCGTCATTCCCTGCCGGCGGGGGCAGCTTAAGCTGGCCGGCGGAGGAACCCGCCATGGTCAATCACCCAGCCTTGCTTGCGCTCGCCGCGCTCACCGTCTTTCCGGGGCGGGCATTCGCCCTCGAAGACAGCTACCTGCCGGCGAGCAAGATCCCTTATGCTGTCGAGGCGCCTGACCAGCCGCAGCGCCTCGGCCCGCTATGGGGCGAGCGTGCAAAGGGCCCGGCGGGAACCTTGCTCAAAGTTCCCGGCAACTGGCGCGCGCCTGTTCACGCGCATACCGCGGACTATCGCGCCGTGGTCATTCAGGGGCTGTGGGCGCACTGGCAGATGGATGGCGGCGAGGCGACCAAGGTCGCGTTGCCGCCAGGGTCCTACTGGACCCAGAAGGCCAATGAGATGCACGACGATGCCTGCCTCTCGGACACGGAGTGCGTGATCCTGCTGATCAACGACACGCCGTACGAGACCTATCTGCCGAGGTAGGGCAAAGGGGCCCGCGCGCCTGCCTGCCCCGGTAGCTTGAAGGGACCGTCCGCCTAGCTGGCGTGCCGCAGACTCACGCCGCTGCCCTTGTCGAACATCACCACCTTGTCCGGATTCCAGGCAAAGCGCACAGGCTGTTCGATCTCGACGGCAGTCCTTGCCGGCACAGTGGCTCTCAGCATCGCGTCGCCGACTCTCAGCGTCACGATCTTTTCGACGCCGTGGTTCTCGACGTCGTGGACGCGTGCCTCGACCGGCGCGCCGCTCTCCAGATAGACGTCCTCCGGACGGATGCCGAAGACGAGCGGGCGACCGTCGACCGCATTGCCGGCTCCTCCCCCTGAAAGCGGCAGTTCGAAATTCATCGGCGCCATCACTGCCCGGTTGTCGACCAGCTTGCCGTCGATAAGGTTCATCGGCGGCGAGCCGACGAAGCTCGCCACATAGGTGTCGCGCGGATTGTTGTAGATCTCCTGCGGCGTGCCGGTCTGGACGATGCGGCCATGATTGAGCACGCCGACCTTGTCACCCATCGACATCGCCTCGATCTGGTCGTGGGTGACGAAGAGGAAGGTGGCGCCGAGCTGCATCTGCAGGTTCTTCAGTTCGGTGCGCAGCGCCTCGCGCAATTTGGCGTCGAGCGCCGACAGCGGCTCGTCCATCAGGAACACGCGCGGCTTGCGCACGATGGCCCGGCCGATCGAGACGCGCTGCATCTCGCCGCCTGACAGCCGGTCGGTCTTGCGGTCGAGCAGATGCTCGATGCGGAGCGTGCGGGCGGCGCGCGCGACGCGATCCTTGATCTCGGCGTCCGGCAGACGGCGGATCTTCGGCTTCAGCGGGAATTCAAGGTTCTCGCGCACCGTGTAGCGCGGGTAGAGCGAATATTGCTGCAGCACCAGCGCCACGTCGCGCTCGGCCGCCCCCCAGTCGGCGACATCGACGCCGTCGATGAAGACCTGGCCTTCGGTCGGCTTCTCGAGCCCGGCAATCAGTCGCAGCGTCGTCGTCTTGCCGGCGCCGGTCTCGCCGAGCAGCACGAAGAACTCGCCGTCGGCGATTTCGAGGTCGAGGCCCGTCAGTGCGGTGTGATTGCCGAACGTCTTGGTGATGTTCTTGAGTTCGATATGGGCCATTACAGCCTTACTCCTAGCGACTTGCCGCTTGCCGTATCGAAGAAATGCGCCTGCTCCGGATCGATGCGGGCGTGGACCTTTTCGCCCGGTCCGGCGACGTAGCCGGCCTTGGTGCGGGCGCGCAGCATCTGGGAGCCGACCTTGAGATCGACGATGTCGAAGGAGCCAAGCGGTTCGATGATATGCGCCTCCACCGGCATGTAGCCCGGCGCAGCATCGCGCCGGACGAGCACGCCTTCCGGCCGGATACCCAGCGTCAGGCCGCCATTGGCTGCGTGGCCGTTGAGCTTCGACAAGAGCGCGCTCGGGAACTCGAAACCCGCGGGCGCATCGCCGACGGTGACCGAGGCGGCCGACGCCTTTTCGGAGACAGACGCTTCGGCGACGTTCATCACTGGACTGCCGACGAACTGGGCCACGAACAGGTTGGCGGGATGCGAATAGACCTCGTCCGGCGTGCCAACCTGCTGGATGAATCCTTCATGCATGATGACGATGCGGTCGGCCAGGCTCATCGCCTCGATCTGGTCGTGCGTGACGTAGATCGTGGTCGAACCCTGCTTGATGTGCAGCCGCTTGATCTCGGCCCGCATCTCCTCGCGCAGCTTGGCGTCGAGCGCGCCGATCGGTTCGTCCATCAGCATCGCCTTCGGGCGCCGCACCAGCGCCCGGCCGATCGCCACGCGCTGCATGTCGCCGCCGGATAGCGCCGACGGCCTCTTGCCGAGCAGGTCGGTGATCCGCAGAACCCGGGCGACCTCGCGAACCGACGTGTCGACCTCGCCGCTTCCCATGCGCGTTGCGCGCAACGGAAAGGCGATATTCTCGAACACCGTCATGTGCGGGTAGAGCGAAAACGACTGGAACACCATGGCGATGTCGCGGTCGGCAGCCTTGAGGTGCTGCACGGCCTTGCCGTCGATCAGGATGTCGCCCTGGTCGATCGTTTCGAGCCCCGCAATCGCACGCAGCGTCGTGGTCTTGCCGCAGCCCGACTGGCCAAGCAGCACGATAAACTCGTTGTCGGCGATGGCGAGGTTCAGATTGTGGATGACCTGAACGGCGCCGAAGAATTTCTCGATGCCGCGAAGTTCGATCTGCGTCACTGCCGTGCCCCCTCGTGCATCGCGGCGCCGGTTTCCTCCGGGCGCTCCGGCGCTATCTTTGACGTGATGTTGAAGCCGATCAGGCCGATCAGGATGATCGTCACGCCATAGGAATGCAGGCCGAGGCTCCATGGCTGGCAGAGCGCAATGATGCCCAGCACCATGAGAATCTGCGAGGCCGGCAACAGGTATTTCTGGTTGACCGCGCGAAAACTCATTTGCGGATCGCTCCGAAGGTGACGCCGCGAAGCAGGTGGTTGCGCAACAGGAAGGTGAAGATTGCGACCGGCAGCAGGAACAGGAAGGTGCCCGCGGCGATCGTGGTCCAGTCCGGCAGGCCCGAGCCAATCTGGCTGGGGATGAAGGGCGGCGCCGTCTGGGCGCGTCGGTTGGTCATGATCAGCGCAAAGGCGTACTCGTTCCAGGCTGTGATGAAGCAGAACACCGCGGTGGCAGCGATACCGGTCGCCGCTTCCGGCAGCACGATCTTGAAGAAGGCCTGCATGCGGGTGTAGCCGTCGACCAGCGCCGCCTCCTCGTATTCCTTCGGGATCTCGTCCATGAAGCCCTTCATCAGCCAGACTGAGAAGGACAGGTTGAAGGCGACGTAGAGGATGATCAGGCCGATATGCGAGTCGTTGAGGCCGACCATCCGGTACATCAGGAACATCGGGATCGCCACGACCACCGGCGGCAGCATGCGTGTTGACAGGATGAAGAAGAGAAGGTCCGCCTCGCCTGCGATCTTGAAGCGCGAGAAGCCGTAGGCGGTGAAGGTCCCCATGCCGACGGCGAGCACCGTGCTGATGACCGCCACGATCAGGCTGTTCATGAACCGGTTGGGATACTGCGAAAGCTGCACGTCCTTGCCAACCTTCAGCACCCGCTCGCCGCCGTCATAGATGCGCTTCTCCCACCAGGGCGCGGCCTCGTAGACTTGCGGGTCGACAGGCTTCTGCATCTGCACGCGCTTGGTGAACAGACGGATGAAGGGGGTGACTTCCGGCTGGAAAAGGACGGTGGGCGGCACGCTGACCGCCAACTCCTTCGGCTTGAACGCAGTGGAGGCGATCCAGTAGATCGGCGCGAGGAAGATCAGCGTCGCGATAAGCACCGCAACGATTGCCGCGCGGTTGAGGGCAATCTCGGAAGAAGTGCGGACGGCGGCCATCTCAGCGCTCCTTCACCTTGTTGAGGTACTTCACGTAGAGGTTGGTGATGGCCAGCACCATGATCAGCACGATGTAGGCCAGCGCGCAGGACTTGCCGGTATCCCATTGCTGGAACGCCTGCTTGTAGAGCCGGATCGCAATCAGTTCGGCGGTCGGCTGGGTCGTCATCGTGTAGGCGATGTCGAAGGTCTTGAAGGCTTCCATGGTGCGGAAGATCAGCGCGATCAAAAGAATCGGCGAGACCAGCGGCAAGGTGATGCGGGTGAAGGTGTACCACCAACCGGCGCGGTCGATCGCCGCGGCCTCGTAGAGGTGCTGCGGCACGGCCGACAGGCCGGCGAGCGAAAGCAGCATGACGAAGGGCGACCACATCCAGATATCGGTGATCGCGACGGCGTAGAGCGCGCTGTCGGGGTTGGACAGCCAGGCGAAGTCGCCCAGGCCGAAGACGTAGTTGATCGGGCCCCATGACGGGCTGTAGAGCAGTTGCCAGAACAGGCCGACGACAGCTGCCGACATCATCATCGGCAATAGCAGCAGCGTGGTGATGAGGCCCTTCATCGGAAAGCTGCGGTTGAGCAGCAGCGCGAGGCCGAAGCCAACGATCATCTGGCCGGCCACCGAAACGATGACGTATTTCGCCGTGATGATGAAATTCGACCAGATGTGATCGTCGCTAAGCAGCTCACGGTAATTCTGCAAGCCGACGAACTGCCAAGGCTCGCTCCGGTTCGCCGCGAAGTTCGTGAAGGAATAGCCCAGCGAATAGATCAGCGGGAAGATGTTGAAAACGATCAGGA
>NZ_RZSG01000335.1:0-6199 GCF_003997725.1 Mesorhizobium sp. M4A.F.Ca.ET.050.02.1.1 | reverse complement strand
CCGTGCGGCACGCGCTGGAACTCGGCCTGCGCGCGCTGGGCTAAACTCCGAACTCAGGCCGTTCTTGCGCCGTAGATCTGGTTGGCGCGCTTCTCGAAGGCCTCGGCAAACATGCGGAAGGCGCGATCGAACATCGTGCCCATCAACGCGCCGAGAATGCGGCTCTTGAACTCGTAGTCGATGAAGAAGTGCACCTCGCAGCCGCTATCGGCCGGGTCGAAGCGCCAGATATTGCTGAGATATTTGAAAGGGCCGTCGATGTATTTGACATCGATGGCCTTCTCGTCGGGCTTCAGCAGCACCTGCGTGGTAAAGGTCTCGCGGATCGCCTTGTAACCGATGCTCATGTCGGCAAGGAGGATGGTGCGGCCGTCGCGCTCCTTGCGCGAGCGCACGCTGAGCGCTTCGCACAGCGGCAGGAATTGCGGATAGGCCTCGACGTCCGCGACCAGCGCGAACATCTCCTGCGGCGTATGGGCGACGCGACGGATGGCTTCGAATTTCGGCATTCGGGGATCAGCTGGTCTTTTTGAGCTGCGCTTCCCGCGCCGCGCGCAGCCTGGCGAAATCCTCGCCGGCATGATGCGAGGAGCGCGTCAGCGGGCTCGACGCCATGAGAAGGAAACCCTTGGTCTTGCCGATCGTCTCGAAGGACTTGAACTCCTCCGGGGTGACGAAGCGGATCACCGGATGGTGCTTCTTCGACGGCTGCAGATACTGGCCGATGGTCATGAAGTCGACATTGGCCGAGCGCAGATCGTCCATCAGCTGCAGGATCTCGTTCCGCTCCTCACCCAAGCCCACCATGATGCCGGACTTGGTGAAGATCGACGGGTCGAGCTCCTTGACCCGCTGCAGCAGCCGGATCGAATGGAAATAGCGGGCGCCCGGCCGCACGGTCAGGTAGTTGGACGGCACGGTCTCGAGGTTGTGGTTGAAGACGTCGGGCTTCGCCGCCACGACGATCTCCAGCGCGCCGTCCTTGCGCAGGAAGTCCGGCGTCAGGATCTCGATCGTGGTCGAGGGCGCCGCCGCGCGGATGGCGCGGATGACCTCGGCGAAATGCTGCGCGCCACCATCGGCAAGGTCGTCGCGGTCGACCGAGGTGATGACGACGTGGCTCAGCCCCATCTGCTTGACGGCATGCGCGACGCGCGCCGGCTCATCGGGATCGAGCGCGGTCGGGATGCCGGTGGCGACGTTGCAGAAGGCGCAGGCGCGCGTGCAGATTTCGCCCATGATCATGAAGGTGGCGTGCTTCTTGTCCCAGCACTCGCCGATGTTCGGGCAGCCGGCTTCCTCGCACACCGTGACCAGCTTGTGCGACTTCACGATTTCGCGCGTTTCGGCGTAGCCCTTCGTGACCGGCGCCTTGACGCGGATCCAGTCGGGCTTGCGCAGCACCTCCTGGTCCGGCTTGTGCGCCTTTTCGGGGTGCCGCACGCGCGGCGCATTGGCGATCGTGTCGAGGACAGTGACCATCTCAAACCCGGTTCCTGAGCGATCGCCTGTCCGGCGCCCGCATTCCAACGTCACTTAGGACTTTTCGGCGCAAAGAAAAAGGCCACGCCGGCGCATGCCGCCACGGCCTTTTTCGCATAGCGGTATCGATGCCGGCTAACGGCGCACCAGCCGTCCTACAAAGATCAGCAGGCAGGCGCCAATGAAGCCCGTGATCAGATAGGCGAACCAGCCAACGCCGAAAGACTGGAAATTGAGAGCTTGCAGGATTGCATTCAGCACGACCGCGCCGACGATGCCCAAGATGATGTTCATGAAGATGCCGGTGTTGGTCTTCATCACCATCTCGGCGAGCTCAGCCCGCCAAACCGCCGATGATGATGGCCGCCAGCCAGCCCACGCCATTCACGTCCATATGCCCACTCCTCCTGTGACGGGTGAAAATGCATCCGGAAACGAACTGCCTTGCCGCCGAGGCTCCCAGATTTTCGCAGGTGAGTCTCGCATGGTAAATCTATCATGCGTTGAGCGCCCTGCCATAGGCGTCGAGCACGCTTTCCTTCATCATCTCCGACAGGGTCGGGTGCGGGAAGATGGTGTGCATCAGCTCTTCCTCGGTGGTTTCGAGGTTCATCGCCACGACGAAGCCCTGAATCAGCTCGGTCACTTCCGCGCCGACCATGTGCGCGCCGAGCAACTGGCCGGTCTTCTTGTCGAGGATGGTCTTGATAAAGCCCTGGTCCTCACCGAGCGCGATCGCCTTGCCGTTGGCGCCGAACTGGAAACGGCCGACGCGGATGTCCCTGCCCTCGGCCTTGGCCCTGGCTTCGGTCAGGCCAACCGAGGCGACTTGCGGGTTGCAATAGGTGCAGCCGGGGATTTTCTGCTTGTCGGTGGCATGAACGCCAGGGACATTGGCGATCTTCTCGATGCAGACCACGCCTTCATGCTCGGCCTTGTGGGCGAGCATCGGCGGGCCGGCGACATCGCCGATGGCGTAGATGCCGGGCACATTGGTCTTGCCGTAACCGTCGACGACGACGCAGCCGCGGTCCGTCTTGACGCCAAGTGCCTCCAGGCCGAGGCCCTCGATGTTGCCCTGCACGCCGACGGCCGAGATCATGCGGTCGGCGGTGATCTTCTCGACCTTGCCGTCCTTCATCTCGACATGCGCCGTCACCGAGTTGGCGCCCTTCTCGACCTTGGTCACCTTGGCCTCGAGGATGATCTTCATGCCTTGCTTCTCGAACTGCTTCTGCGCGAATTTCGAGACCTCGGCATCCTCGACCGGCATCACCGCCGGCAGCAGCTCGACCACCGTCACCTCGGCGCCCATGGTGCGGTAGAAGGAAGCGAACTCGATGCCGATCGCGCCCGAGCCCATGACCAGCAGCGACTTCGGCATCTCCTTCGGCACCATCGCCTCGAAATAGGTCCAGATCAGCTTGCCGTCCGGCTCGATGCCGGGCAGCGCGCGCGGCCGGGCGCCGGTCGCGAGGATGATATGCTTGGCGGTGTAGGTGCCCTCGCCCTTGACGCCTTTCGGCACCGGCGGCTGCGGCTCCATCGGCTTCTTGGCGGTCTTGGAGACAACGATCTCGCCCGGCTTCGAAAGTTTGGCCTCTCCCCAGATGACATCGACCTTGTTCTTCTTCATCAGGAAGGCGACGCCGCCGTTCAGCCTCAGCGACACCTTGCGCGAACGGTCGACCACGGCCGCCGTGTCGGCGCTGACCTTGCCACCATCGAGCTTCAGCCCGTAATCCTTGAGGTGATCGGAATAGTGCATGATCTCGGCCGAACGCAGCAGAGCCTTGGTTGGAATGCAGCCCCAGTTCAGGCAGATGCCGCCGAGATGCTCGCGCTCGACGATCGCGGTCTTGAAGCCGAGCTGGGCGGAGCGCACCGCGGTGACATAGCCGCCGGGGCCGGAGCCGATGATGATGACGTCGTAGGATTCAGCCACGGGTTTCTCCCTGGTTTTCTAGAGTTCCAGCATCACGCGCACCAGCGGTGCCAGCGCCTTGCCGATGTTTCGCGTGTTTTCGGCATCGAGATGGACACCGTCGAGCGGCGTGGTGACAGCGACGGAGCCGGCGTCGAAGAAGCCGCAGCCTGCTTCGTCGGCGAGTGCCGAATATTGCGGCGCCAGCCGCTTCGAGGCTTCGTCGCCGCCGGCGAACATCTCTTTGAATTCGGCGTTATCGGTGCGCGTGACGGCGGGCGGCGCGACGAGCAGGATTTGCGGCGCCAGCCATTCGAACGGATAGTCGTGGCCGCGCACGATGTCGATCAGGCGCTGCATGCCCTGCTTGGCGGCGACCGGATTGCCGTGGATCCACGGCTTCATGTCGTTGGCGCCGAGCATGATGACGATCAGGTCGAGCGGCGCGTGACTCATCAGGATCGTCGGCAGCACCTTCGCGCCGTTGCGGTCGGCGCCGGCGAGATGATCGTCGAAAGCGGTGGTGCGGCCGTTCAGGCCTTCGGCGATAACCTCGACGCCGTCACCGAGCGTTGCCTTGAGCACGCTCGGCCAGCGGTCTTCCGGCGCATGGCGGCCGAGGCTGGCGGCGTCATAACCCCAGGTCAGCGAATCGCCATAGCAGAGAATTGTCTTCATGCGCTTGCCCCATCCCTGCCGAACCCTGCCGCCGAGCGCTTGAGCCGCCAGCGTACGAACAGCCAATGCACGATGATCGTCGCGACACCGGGAAGGATCATCCCGGCGATCATCGAAAGGTCGCTCGCGGTCGCCCGATTCTCGGCCGGCACTGAAAAGGTCCATCCCACCAGCGCAAGCAGCGCGAGACCGAAAAACACCAGTAGCCACCACAATGTCCGGTCGACGGCACGAACCGGGTCGGCGAAGAACTGCACGGCGAAGAAGAGGATCGTCACGACGACAATGATCAGGGCAGTCGCCGCGAAAACCAGTGTGTATTCCTCTTCCGCGCCGGTCAGGACGGCCAGCTGCTGCGCCACCAGCGTGCCGGCCGAACTGGAGAGGATGAAGGCAAAAAGGCTGGTGAAGAATTTCCGCACCGCCTTTCCCTTCTTACACCAGCATGCCCATCGGGTTTTCGATCATGCGCTTGAAGGCGCCGAGCAGTTCGGCGCCGAGCGCGCCGTCGACGGCGCGGTGATCGGTCGACAGCGTCACCGACATGACGTTGGCTATCGTGATCTCGCCGTTCTTGACCACTGCACGCTGCTCGCCGGCGCCGACCGCCAGGATCGTGGCGTGCGGCGGGTTGATGACGGCGGCAAAATCCTTGATGCCGAACATGCCGAGATTGGAGACCGCCGTGGTGCCGCCCTGATATTCCTCCGGCTTCAGCTTGCGGCTGCGGGCGCGGCTGGCCAGATCCTTCATTTCATTTGAGATGACCGACAGCGTCTTTTCGTCGGCATGGCGGATGATCGGCGTGATGAGGCCGCCCGGGATCGAGACCGCGACGCCGACATCGGCGTGCTTGTGCTTGACCATGGCGCTGTCAGTCCACGAGGCATTGGCGTCCGGCACCGCCATCAGCGCCATCGCCATCGCCTTGATCACCATGTCGTTGACCGAGAGCTTGTAGGCGGGAACCTCGCCCTTTTCGGTCTTCTTCACCGGCGCGGCGGCGTTGAGCTGTGTGCGCAGCGAAAGCAGCGCGTCGAGTTCGCAATCCAGCGTCAGGTAGAAATGCGGGATGGTGCTCTTGGCCTCGACCAGGCGGCGCGCGATGGTCTTGCGCATGTTGTCGTGCGGGACGAGTTCGTAGGAGCCTTCGGCGAACAGCTTCAGCACCTGGTCGTCCGACATTGGCTTCGGCGCTGCAGCCGGAGCTGCCGCCGGAGCACCGGCAGGCGCCTTGGCGGCTGGCGCTGCTTTCGCGCCGCCGCCGGCAATCGCTGCCTCGACATCGGCCTTGACGACGCGGCCATGCGGGCCCGTGCCGGTGACATTAGCCACATCGACGCCGGCATCCTTGGCGATGCGTCGGGCAAGCGGTGACGCGAAGGTGCGCTCGCCGCCAGCGTGGCCATTAGCAACCGGAGCGGGCTCTGCCTTGGCCGGCGCGGGCGCCACGGCGGCTGCCGGCTTCGGCGCTTCCGCCTTCGGGGCCTCGGCTTTCGGAGCCTCGGCTTTGGGCGCGGCACCGCCATCGCCCTTCGCCGCGGCGCCGGCATCCTCGCCTTCGCCGGCAAGAATGGCGATCAGCGCATTGACCTTGACGCCTTCGGTGCCGGCCGGAACGACCAGCTTGGCGACGGTGCCTTCATCGACGGCCTCGACTTCCATCGTCGCCTTGTCGGTCTCGATCTCGGCGATCACGTCGCCCGGCGAGACCTTATCGCCTTCCTTGACCAGCCACTTGGCGAGATTGCCTTCTTCCATCGTTGGCGAGAGCGCCGGCATGGTGATGTTGATGGGCATCGCTCACTCCTGAATGAATTTGAACAGGCCGCGCATGACGGTCAGCGTGGCGACGATAAACACAGGTGGCAAGACCCCGAAATGAAAGCTGCTTTTACTCATTTCGAGGCTCATCATGCCACCGGTTTGATCAACCTGTGCGGAACCAGTTGCGACAATTGCCAGGACAAGCGAAGCGACGCCGCTGAGCACCAGCAAGACCGCATCGAACTTTCCTGTCATCGAGCGCACGAAAAAGGCCACGGCAATGGTAGGGACAATGACGGCGGCCAGAACCCAGAGATCCGGCATCCGCGTTGTATCCTAGCGATAGGT
>NZ_RZSG01000334.1:0-6215 GCF_003997725.1 Mesorhizobium sp. M4A.F.Ca.ET.050.02.1.1 | reverse complement strand
ACGCTAACTCGGCGGCCGATAGCCGGGCACGGCCGACGGTCGCTGGCCCAACGCAACCGCATTGTCTTGCTGTCCTGCGCACCTATTGTGCGCTGCGATGAAAACCGCCTCGCCATCGCCCTCGCGTCTCGCTGTGGCCGGCATGCTGGCCATGGCTGTCGCCATGGGCATCGGCCGTTTCGTCTACACGCCGATCCTGCCGGGCATGATGGAGGAACTGCATCTGTCGCCGGCTGACGCCGGCTGGATCGCCTCGGCCAACTATCTAGGCTATCTCGCCGGCGCCTTTGCCGCCGCCGGCGGCTGGGCGCATGGCCGCGAACGCATGCTGATGTTTGCCGGCCTCGCCGCCAGCGCCGTCCTTGCCGCCCTGATGGGCTTCGGCGAGACGATCGCGGCCTTTCTCGTCATCCGCTTTCTTGCCGGCCTCGCCAGCGCCTTTGTGATGGTCTTCATGGCCTCGATCGTCTTCAGCCATCTTGCCGCGGCGGATCGAAGTGATCTGCAGGCGCTGCATTTCGGCGGTGTCGGTTTGGGCATCGCCGCTTCCTCGGCATTGATGGCTGTTCTCGTCACGGTTCATGCCGGTTGGGCGGCGGGCTGGCTGTGGGCGGCGGCGATCTCCGCTTTGGGTCTCGCCGTCGTTGCCCTGCTTGCTGGCTCCGCCACGATCATCAATGGCGCCGAAGACCGCGAGCCGGCGCTGCCGAAGGACCGCTCAATGCTGAAGATGATCGTTGCCTATGGCCTGTTCGGTTTCGGCTATGTGGTGACAGCGACCTTCCTCGTCGCCATTGTGCGCCAGAGCGGCGGCGGGCGCGTGTTCGAGGCCATGGTCTGGATGGTCACCGGGCTCGCCGGTTTTCCGTCCGTCTGGCTGTGGCAGAAGGTCGCCGGAAGGTCCGGTCTTTACCCAGCCTACGTGCTCGCTTGTCTCCTCGAGGTGGTCGGCGTCGCCGCAAGCGTCGTTGTCGGCGGCTATGCCGGTCCGCTGCTGGCTGGCGTTCTGCTTGGCGGCACCTTCGTCGCCATCACCGCGCTCGGTCTGCAGGCGGCAAGGCAGCTCGCGCCCCGGTCGCCGCGCCGCATCTTCGCGCTGATGACCGCCGCCTTCGGCGTTGGCCAGATCATCGGCCCGATCGCTGCCGGCATGCTGGCGCAAGCCTCCGGCAACTATGTCTCGGCCTCGATCACGGCGGCGGTCGTCCTGCTCGTCTCCGCCGTCATCGCCTGGTCGGCTGCGCCAAAATCGCCATGATTTGTGGTCTTGCTCCGTAGCGGGCATCGGGCACGGGCATTTTCTTTCGCCCTAATGTGTGACCTTATGCCCGCCGAGCAGAAACCCGCTGATTTGCGCACAGACCGAGGAACCCGCCACAGTGTTCGTATCCTTCTTCCCGCAGCCGAAGCTGTTTTTCACCTCGGCCGCCCTTTGGAGTCTCGTGGGGATTCTGTTCTGGTTTTTCGGTGGTCAGCAGTTGGGCGCCGCCATCGGTCTGCCGCCTGCCGCTCCTGACGCCCCACCGATCCTCGGCGTGCCGATGTTCTGGTCGGCGCCTTTCCTGTGGTTCTACATCTATTTCGCCGTGATGCTGGCCGCCTTCTATCTGTTTTGGCGCTTCTACTCGCCCCACCCCTGGCAGAATTGGTCCATCCTGGTTTCCGCGTTCATTCTCTTCTCGACCTACATAAACGTGCAGATCTATGTGGCGCTGAACAACTGGCGCGGGCCGTTTTTCGATCTTTTCCAAAAGGCGATTAGTGCACCAGGCACGGTGAGCGCGGCGGAACTCTACAGCCTGTTCGGGATCTACGCCCTGATTGGCCTGATGTTCATCTCGCTCTACGTCGTGACGAAATTCGTCGTCAGCCACTACATTTTCCGCTGGCGCACGGCGATGAACGATTTCTATGCACAGAACTGGTCGAGACTGCGGCACATTGAAGGCGCTTCGCAGCGCGTTCAGGAAGACACGATGCGGTTCTCCACCTCCATGGAGCAATTGGGTGTCGCTTTCGCCGATTCGCTGCTGACACTTATCGCCTTCCTGCCGGTGCTCGACGCCCTCTCGGCACACATAACCGAACTGCCGCTGATCGGGCCCATTCCTCATTCTCTGGTGATCGTCGCGTTGGTCTGGTCGTTGTTCGGCACCATTTTGCTGGCCGTAGCCGGCGTCAAGCTGCCGGGCATGGAATTCCGCAACCAGCGTGTCGAAGCTGCTTACCGAAAGGAACTCGTCTATGGCGAGGACGATCCGAACCGGGCCTCGCCGCCTGCTTTGACCGAGTTGTTTCAAAACGTGCGGCGCACCTACTTCCGCTATTACTTCCATTATGCCTATTTCAATGTCTTCCGGGCTGGCTTCGGCCAAGCAGACGCCATCTTCTCCAGTGTTATCCTGATTCCGACCATCGCAGCCGGCAAGATCACATTGGGCATCTGGCAGCAGATCAGCACGGCCTTCGGCCAGGTTTCCAGTTCGTTCCAGTATCTGGTCAGCGCCTGGCCGCAGATTGTTGAGCTGATCTCGATCTACAAGCGCCTGCGTGCCTTCGAGGCGACGCTGTATGGCGAGCCGCTGCCGGACATCGATCAGCGTTACCTCGCCAAGCATGGCGTGGAGGATCCGACCTGAACCAGACCAGGCCGTGGGCGGTTCAGCCGCCCACAATTGCCTGCCGTTCGCCGGCGCGCTGGCGCGCGACATAGTCGCGGAAGCTGATGCACTCGACCTGCCGCATGACGCAGACTTCGCCGGCAAAGCGCTCCAGCGCATCCCAATAGGCGCCGCCGTTCATCTGCGTGAAATGGAAGCCGAGCTCCAGCGGGATGCGCTTGCCCTGATATTGCGCATCGAAGGCGGCGCGGAAGGCGTGGTAGGTCCGCTCCGTGAACTCCGCCGCCATGCTCGGCCGCTCGAAGCCGCCGGAATGGCGGACATAGAGATTGTAGTCCATGGCGATCACCGGTCTCGACTTCGGCCCTTCCGGAATCTGCGGCAGTGAAAAGCGCGTGGTGCCGCCTTTCTCCGGCGGCACGGCAGGGCCTTGCGAGACGCCGCTGGCGTCGAACTGGAAGCCAGCTTGCGGCAGCGCCTCATAGAGTGCCTTGTTCGCCGAAAGGTACGGCGCGCGAAAACCGATCACGGCATGCCGCGCGAAATCGCGCCAGCCGGCCGGCTCGGGCGCGATGCCGTTGATCGAATAGGCGTTCTCCAGGATGTGCTCGAACGAGGCGAATTCGGCGAGCCAGTCGGCCTTGCTCCAACCCTTGCCGTCGAAATGGCCGCAGCCATGGCTGGCAATGTCATGGCCTTCCGACGCGGCCAGCCCGACCTGTTCCAGCCGCTCAGTCACTTCCTGTTTCGAGGCGGCAAAGCCGATATTCGATTTGCCGGCGCCCTTGCCGGGTCCCGTGTAGTCCTTGCGCGTTTCCTGCGAGAGCAGGAAGACACAGGAGAGAAAATACGTGAAATGCGCGCCGGTGCGTTGCGCCAGGGCACGGCTGCGTTGCCATTGCGAGATTTCGCGGGCGCTGTCGAAGGAGATGATGACGATCTGCTTCGGTTTGGCCGATTGCGGTGGCACGGGCGGATCGGCGAAAGCCGGGCCGGCCACGGCGAGCGCGGCTAGGGAGAACGCAACAGCAGGGAATAGGCGGGGCATCGGCACGGGTCTGGACATCGGGACGGTCGGTGACCGGCTAGCGGCGAAATGTGGCGTGGGTACGATCAGCTCTCGGGAGCACTCTTTACCGTGCCTGATCCGTGATCCCGCCGATTTTCCTGGCGCACCCCTTCCATGCCGACAAAATTTCGCTAAAACGCGGGCTCAAGAAGCGCCCCGTGTGGGCAGCAATGGTTTTGATTGATGTCTGACGACAGTTTTATCCGCGAAGTCAACGAAGAGATTCGTCGCGAACAGGCGCAGGCGCTGTGGGACCGCTTTGGTCCGGCGCTGCTTGGCCTTGCCATCCTGGTCGTGCTCGGCACCGCCGCCGTCGCCGGCTACCGCTACTGGGACGAGAGCCGCGCCAACCGCTCGGGCGACGCTTTCTCGCAGGCGCTGAAGCTTGCCAATGACGGCAAGGGCGACGAGGCGCTGGCCGCTCTCGATCAGCTCCAGAAGGACGGCTACGGCGCCTATCCGCTGCTTGCCCGCATGCGCGCTGCGACCGTCAAGGCCGACAAGGGCGATGTCGCCGCCGCCGTCAAGGATTTCGACGACGTTGCCGCCGACGCCGCCATCCCGCAGGCCATCCGCGACATGGCGCGCCTGAGGGCGGCGCTGCTGCTGGTCGACAGCGGCTCCTTCGCCGACGTCTCCAGCCGCGTCGAGGCCCTCACCGCCGATACAAACACGCTGCGCCACACCGCGCGCGAAGCGCTCGGCCTTGCCGCCTGGAAGGAAGGCAAGACGGCGGACGCGCTGAAACTGTTCGACCAGATCGCTTCGGATGACGGCGCCCCGCGCAATGCGCGCCAGCGGGCGACCTTGATGTCCGAACTGATCCGCGGGTCGGGCAACGCGTCGTGATCCCGGATGGGCTTCAAAGTCGCCATCATCGGCCGGCCTAACGTCGGCAAATCGACTCTTTTCAATCGGCTGGTGGGAAAGAAGCTGGCGCTTGTCGACGACACGCCGGGTGTCACCCGCGACCGCCGCGTCCACGCCGCCAAGCTCTACGATCTTTTCTTCGATGTCATCGATACCGCCGGCTTCGAGGATGCGGCCGCCTCGACGCTGCCCGGCCGCATGCGCCAGCAGACCGAGATCGCCATCCGCGAGGCGGACCTGATCTTCTTCACCATCGACGCCAAGTCCGGCCTGCTGCCCGACGACCGCACCTTTGCCGAGGTCGTGCGCAAATCCGGCAAGCCGGTGGTGCTGGTCGCCAACAAGGCCGAGGCGAAGGGCGCCCAGGGCGGCATGCTGGAGGCCTGGGAGCTTGGCCTCGGCGAGCCGATCCCGGTCTCGGCCGAGCACGGCCAGGGCATGCCCGACCTCCGCGACGCGGTGATCGCCGCGCTCGGCGAGGAACGCGCCTTCGGTGAGGACGAGGAGGACGACGGGGAGATCGCCGCCAGCGAGGTGCTGATCGGCGAGGACATCGCCGACCCCGACGCCGAGCCCGCCTATGACGACACCAAGCCGATGCGCATCGCCGTCGTCGGTCGCCCGAACGCCGGCAAGTCGACGCTGATCAACGCGCTGATCGGCGAAGAGCGGCTGCTGACCGGGCCGGAAGCCGGCATCACACGCGATTCCATCTCGGTCGACTGGGACTGGCGCGGCCGCCGGGTAAAACTGTTCGACACCGCCGGCATGCGGCGCAAGGCCAGGATTCACGAAAAGCTGGAAGTGATGTCGGTGCAGGACGGCCTGCGCGCCATCCGCTTCGCCGAGATCGTCATCATCGTGCTCGACGCCACCATCCCCTTCGAGAAGCAGGATCTGCAGATCGCCGATCTCATCATCCGCGAAGGTCGCGCGCCGGTGATCGCCTTCAACAAATGGGACCTGATCGACAACCCGCAGGAACTGCTGGCGGAGCTGCGCGAGAAGACCGAGCGGCTCCTTCCCCAGGTGCGCGGGATGCAGGCGGTGACGGTCTCCGCCGAGACCGGACGCGGTCTCGACAAGCTCATGGATAGCGTGATCAAGACGCACAAGGTGTGGAACAGCCGTGTGTCGACCGGCAAGTTGAACCGCTGGCTGGAAGGCATTTTGGCGCATCATCCGCCGCCCGCCGTTGCCGGGCGCCGCTTGAAGATCAAATATGTCACCCAGGCCAAGACCCGCCCGCCCGGCTTCGTCGTCTCGTGCTCGCGGCCCGACGCAATGCCGCAATCCTATGTCCGCTACCTGTCGAACAGCCTGCGCGAAGCCTTCGACATGCCGGGCGTGCCGATCCGCATGGCGCTACGCACCTCGGACAATCCATTCGCCGGCCGGGCAAAGAAGCGCTGAGCGGCACTGAGCCTGGGCCTCAGCGCGTCAGGCGACATGTCTCAACGCTTCATTCGCCCGCGCGCTTTCGGGTAGCGCTTGCAGCGCCGCCTGCAACAGTATGTCGGCGAGGCGCGCCGCCACCGGGTCAAGCTCGGCCTCCCTCTGATGCAGGACCAGCGCTATCTTCGGCAAGACCGGTAGCCCCAACAGTTCCGGCATCATCGCCCTGACATTGGCGGGCAGCCCGATATCGGTACGGA
>NZ_RZSG01000333.1:0-6282 GCF_003997725.1 Mesorhizobium sp. M4A.F.Ca.ET.050.02.1.1 | reverse complement strand
TCGTGTTAGGTCACACCTCCAACGCGTCCTTTCTGTCATCTTCCTGAGCCAGAATCAGGACAGTTCTTACGCTTCAGGCGTTGCTCCGCCGCTTTGCGGGGCGGGCCCGAGGGCCTGCCCCGCAAAGCGGCGGGTCGCCCGATTGGAGACCCTTTTGGCCGAGCTGCTGTTCACGACCGATGCGTTTGCGCCGAATGGCATGCCAAGCCCGGGCGTGCCGATGCTTCTCGATCAGGAGATGCGACTTGTCGAGCCGGCTTGCGCATGGTTGCTGCACATTGCTCTCGTGAGAGGACGAACACGCAGCCGCCAGACCTGGCGCACCTATGGCGAAGCCCTTTATGACTGGTGGCAGACCCTCGAAGCCAATGAATGGATCTGGGATGAGGTTGGGGTCGCGGAGATCGCTGCTTACCGAGATCGGATGCTCTTTCGCCCGAGCGATCACACCGGACGGGCGTATGCCCGCAGCACCATCAATGGTCGGCTCAGAACATTGGCCGTGTTCTATCGGTGGTGCGTTGCTGCAGGTCTCGCCGACAATGTGCCGTTCAGCACGAGCGAACTCGCGCTGTCGCGACGTCAGCCGCAGCGGTTCCTCGCCCATGTCGATGCCACCGGCGGACGATATCTCGCCAATGAACTGACGATCCGACAAACCTCGGCACTGCCAAAACCGCTGTCGCCGGTCGCGTTGCGGCGCGTGATGGCTGGTCTGGGCGCGCGCGACCGTTTGATCATCGAATGGGCTGTCACAACCGGCATGCGTCGGATGGAGGTGGCGGGATTGAAACTGTGGGCGCTTCCACGGTCCAACCTGGATGCCCTGGTTGCCGTCAAGATCGAAGCCACGAAGGGTGGCAAAACGCGGACGGTTTATCCCCCTTTGCCCTTGATCGATCGCACGCTCGCTTACGTGCGCGAAGAGCGCGCCGTCATTGTTCGACGAGCCAAGTTGCGGAACGCCGACTACGCGGAATCGGATAGTGTCTTCCTGACCGAAGCGGGTCACGGAATCAGTGCTCGCCGCGTCGGTGCCATGTTCGCCGCCGCGGCCAGGACATCAGGTGTGACGGCCAGCTTCCACGCGCTGCGACATACCTTTGCGACAGCGATGCTCCGGTTCCTGCAACGGCGGGCGCAACACGAACCGGACCTCAATCCACTTCTGACCCTCCAAGTGGTCCTGGGACATGCCGATCTCTCTACGACGGCGATTTATCTGCGCGTCCTGGCGACAGATCTGACGCTGGTGGAATCGTCCATCGACGACCTTTACGAGGCCCTCTTATAATGGCACGGCGGCGCAAGGATTATCGGCTCGATCCATCCCCTATATCGCTCGCTGGCGAGCCCACTTCGCTGGTGGTCAACTTCCTTGATCCGAACGGTCGGCTGGAAGAAAGCTTCGACTTCTCAATCTATGGAACGGCGCCAAGCGTCGCTGCCGCAATCGCGCTTGCCTTCCGCAACCATCACGCCGGTCATAGCCCGGCCACTCGCGAGGGCGCGTTCAAGACACTTCGCCGCTGGTTCGCGTTCCTCAATGACCACACTCCCGCCATCACATCGATGCGGGAGGTCGATACGGCCACATTGCGGGCCTTTATTGCCTGGCTGGATGCCAAGCCATGGACCAAGAGTTCCCGCCATGGCAGCTGGTCCGCGATGAAGCAGATGGTGCGCTGGCTGAAGCGCAATAGGCCTGACCTTGTCGCTCCCGATCTGGAAATTCCGTTTAACGCCTTTCCCCGCAAGAATGCAGAGACCCGCCCCCGCGAGGCGCTGAGCCGGTCGGAAATGGAAGCCGTCCTGTCGGCGGCTCGCAAAGACATCGAAGCGATCTGGTCGGCCTTCGAAACAGGAAAGGCACTGCTCTCACAGGTCGACCGCGAGGCCATCGCGCAGGAGCGGGATCTCAGCCGGCTCGATCTCGATGATCTTGGCGTTGTGCTTGCTGTGATCGTTGAGCATTATGGTGGGCTGGTTCCCCCGCAGAACGTCACTTTGGAGCGAGGTAGCGGCCGCTGGCGGCTGCACCATGCCTCGCTCAAGCACGGCGGGAACCAGAAGCTCACCAGCTATCTTCATACCCTGCCTGAAACGCTGATCCCTTACATGATCGCCATCGGGGCGCAGAGCTACGCGAATCCTGAGGCACTTCGTGAGCTCCAGCGGGGTTGTATGAGCAATCATCTGCTTCTCGATGGCCGGGAGGTGATGACGTGGTCGAAAGGCCGCTCGAACCGCGTGCAACGTCGAAGCTTCCTGCGCGACAAGAGCATGTCGGTTCCCAACCTTGTCGACCAAGTTCTGGAAATGACGGCATCATTGATACCCTATGTTCCGGAGCAGGACCGCGAGCGGCTCTTTCTGGTCGCGAGCATAAATGGCACACGCGCGATCAAGCTGATCCCCGATTATCTGGTAAGCCGGCACGTCCGATTGTTCGCGCAGCGACACGGCCTTGTCGACGAGAATGGTGCTCCGCTTGCACTGACTTTGGCCGCGCTGCGGACCACGGGCCTCACTCTCGCGCACGAGGCGCTCGGGCACGATATCCTGAAAACCCAGATCCTCGCCAACCACGCCACCCCGGATACAACGCAGCGCTATATCGATCGGCCGATTGTACGAAAGGCCCAGGAACGCATTATCGGTGACCTGCAATTGCGCTTCGTCCAAGCTGTTCGCGGTCCCGACGACGATGATGATGAAAGCGATGACGACACACCGACAGTCCAGGCCGAATATGCCACGGCTGCCGGCTTCATCTGCAAGGATCCACTCGCGGGCATCGGAGAAGGTCAGAAATCTGGCCGGTTATGTACGGCCTGGCTGGGCTGCTTCACCTGTCCGAATGCAGTAATCCCTCTCGATCCGGATGTTCTGACACGGTTGTTGTCGACGCGAGATGCTCTTGTCGCGGCGCGCCAAACGCTGGCTTCGGAGCGCTGGCGGCTTCTCTACGCGCCAAAACTGGAGATCCTTGAGCACGATATCCTGCCGCGCTTCTCGCCGGAGCTTCATATGGTCGCCTCTATGAATGCGGCACCAGCTTTGCCGGTGATCGAATGAAAACGCAGCCTGCTGCAAATCCTGTTGTGGTCGGATGGGCTGAAGCGCCGCTCTCGCCATGGGGCCGGTTCGGCGATGATGAATGGATGCTCGACATCCGCACTGCCGGCCGGCGCGCGGATCAGAACAGAATAAGCTGGGCGGTCGAGTTGCCGGAGGGAGCTGTCATCAGCAAAACGGCTTGGCGCGGGCTCCATCAGGCGGCAAAGCAGTTCCTATGGTCGATGACCACGAACCCACCGACCGGTCGCAAGCGTCTGTCGCCAGCGTCGGTGCAAAGCAAAGCCCTCACGCTGAAAACCATGATCAGGTGGATGGCACTAGACGGACTGGAGACATTCAGCAGCATCGATACGGGGGCCGTGGAGCGGTTGCGGGCATGGCTGCTGGCACGACCAGGATACAAGGCAAAGTCTCTCAGCCCCAACACTGTCGTCAACTACATGGTAGTGCTCAAGGACCTCTATCGGCAGCGAGCCAAGCTCAATGACGCCCCGTTGGTTGACCCTCTGCCGCAAGAGACCACCTACGAAGCAGCAGGCCTGACGCCAGCGACGCGCGGCTCGATCCCGTTCATTCCTGATGCCATCGCCATCTCGTTGCTGAATACCGCTTTGCGATGGGTCGAGGAACATGGGGCAACGATCGTCGAAGCGGAAAAGATCCGACGCGAGGCACGGGCGTTCGGACTTACACGAGGAGGAATTAAACAGGGCTCGTATCATGCCCGCCGAGCCCTGCGTCATGCAGAGCTGAAAGACCCTGCTGGTGAACCATTGTCTGGCGCGTATGCGGTTCGTCACGCTGCCACGCATCTCGTGGAAGCCTGCTATATCGTCATCGCCGGCTTCGTCGGTATGCGCGTAAGCGAAATCCTCTCCATGGAGGTCGGTGCCATCGAGTTCCACCCCATCGGTGAGACCGGCGTCGAGCAAGCCTACATTGTCGCGCGATTGTTCAAGACGGTCGACCAGCATGGCGGACGATTGGAGCGCTGGATTGCTCCTGACCCCGTGGTGCAGGCCGTGGCCTTGCTTGAGCAACTGAGTGCGCCGCTGCGTGAAGCGTCCGGAAGGCGTGAGCTCTTCCTCGTCAAGAACACCCAGTACGGCGAGATCGTCCCGGTCACCCAGATGCATATCGGCTGGCGGATCAACGATTTTGCCCGCCATGTTGGTGTGCCCATGCACGAGGGAAAGCCTTGGGCATTCAGCAGCCACCAGTTCCGCAAGACGTTTGCGCGCTTCATCGCCCGAAAGGACCGGTCGCAGCTTCTTGGCCTTGCGGGGCATTACAAGCACGCATCGGTCGCGATGACCGCGCGTGGCTATGTCGGCAGCGACTTCGATCTCCGGCAACTCGTCGATCATGAAAACCGTGCCGAAACAGCCACGGCATTGGAACGAATGCTGGTCAGCGATCGACTTGCCGGTCGCATGGGTGAGCGCATTGTGACGGGCAACGCCCGGTTCCGGGGGCGCGCTGGCGAGCAGGTGCGCCAGGATTACATCGAGTTTGTCCTCGCCGAAACGGACCTGCGCATCCACGCATGCGATTACGGTTGGTGTGTGTTCCAGCAAGAGACCAGTCGCTGCGGTGGCGAGGTCGGGCCTAGCGAGGCAGGCCGGAGTCCATCTGTCTGCCTGGGTTGCGCGAATATGGTGATCGAGCCGCAGCATGCGCCTTACTGGGAGGACCGTCGAGCGAGGAACCAGGCGTTGCTCCCTGCCGCCAACGAAATGACGGCCGCGGTTCTCACCGATGCGATCGAACAGTGCGACAACGTGCTGACCAGGATCGGGGAACATGATGGGTAAACCTGACTTACGCTCCCCTTCCGCCATGTCGGCGGAGCGTGCCTATCGGGCAGCTCTGGCCCGACTGATCCGTGGCGAGGGCCGTCATCCGGATCATCAGGGACGTATAGTGAGGATCAGCCCCGCTTCAGTCGCGCGTGAGGCAGGGAAAAGCCGAAATCCGCTCTATACGACACATCGCGACATCCTCGATGAGATCGAGGCCGCCTTGCAAGCACCGGGGCCATCCAGAGACCTCGCAGCCCGGGTGATGGAAATGGAGGCCGAAATCGCGCTGCTACGCTCCGAAGCGCGCCGGCACAGCGAGGAAAAGCGAAAGCTGGCAAGCGAGAATCTCGCCCTTCTTCATCGGGCAAGGACGGCGGAAGACAAACTGGCGTCTTTGCAGCGGCGGGCGCCGTTGGCACCTGCCGCTGTGTTGCCTGTCAGGCCGCTACCGCGCTGACCTGCTTGTGCTGTTGCGCGTGCATCCAGTCCACAGCCGCCTGAGCCTTGCTCGAGGCCGTGAAGATGGCGGAGGTATCGTCGCGAAGGACCTTCAACCAACTGGAGATATAGGCGGCGTGATCCGGCCGGGGCCGTGCCGATATCGATAGATCGGCGAGGACCATGGCTGCTCCAGCGTCAGCAATTATCTCCTCCATGGCATAGGCTTCGGAACCGAATCTTCCGGATAAATCGCGGTCGAGCCTGTGCTTCGCCCCGGTGGCGTGAAGACCTTCATGGAAAAGCACGCTGTAGTGAGAGGCAACGTCACGGAATGAGCTGAAAACTGGCACGTGCACCCGATCGGCCGAAGGCAAATAGTAGGCTTCGCTGCCCCCGTATACGGTGTTGATGCCAAGGTTCGCATAGAAGGCATCGGCATGCGCGATGCGTTCTTCTTCCGAGCGAGCAACCGCCGGTTCTGGCTCATAATCATCAACCTGCGCGCAGTTGAACACCGAATAGCCGCGTGCGAATAGACGTCGACGTTCGCTAGCATCACTGGAATCATCCTCGCTATCCTCGCCAGTCTTGCCGCCGATCTGCCCCCAGAAAACGATGGTTGTGGACTTCTCACCTTTGCGCACCTGGGCGCCAAGGGCCTGCCACTGGCGATACGTTCCCCATAGTCCCGTGGGATATCCGGCGCTATGCGCCGCTGCCCATAAGGCAAGCGTGTTCACACCACGGTAGGCCTTGCCGGACGCGACGTTGATCGGCCGTGCAGTCGGCGCCCCATCATGATGCCAAGGCATCACAAACTCGCCCGCTCCAGCTTCGATGGCGGCGATAATCTCATCAGTGATGCGGGCGTAAACATCAGCTCGGTTCAGGGAAGCCATGGTCATGACCTCCCTGCTGCAGGTGCCGAAGTAGGAAGGACACTTGCGATGAAACCTAA
>NZ_RZSG01000332.1:0-6283 GCF_003997725.1 Mesorhizobium sp. M4A.F.Ca.ET.050.02.1.1 | reverse complement strand
TTCCTGAATGGCGAGCTGGTGGCGTTCTTCGCCTGCACGGCGCATGTCGTGGATGTCGGCGGGCGCGGCTTCGGCGCCGACGCCAAGTCGGTTTACGAGGAAGGCATCCAGATCCCGATCATGAAGTTCGCGGAGATGGGCAAGGTCAATCTCGACCTCGTCCGGTTGCTGCGCGCCAATGTCCGCGAACCGAACCAGGTGGTCGGCGACTTCTATTCGCTGGCCGCCTGCAACGAGGTCGGCCACCGGCGCCTCGTCGACATGATGAGGGAGATCGGGCTGGCGTCGCTGGATGGGCTCGGCGACTTCATCTTCTCGCGCACCCGCGACGCCATGCTCGACCGCATCAAGGCGCTGCCCAAGGGAAGCTGGTCGAACGAGCTGGTGACCGATGGCTATGACGAGCCGGTCAAGCTTGCCGCCACGGTTTCGGTCCGCGATGATCATGTCGAGGTCGATTTCACCGGCACCGACCCGATGAGCCGCTGGGGCATCAACTGTCCGATCATCTACAGCAAGGCCTATGCCTGCTACGCCCTGAAATGCGTGGTGGCGCCCGACATTCCGAACAATGCCGCTTCGCTGGCCTTCTTCACTGTGTCGTCGCCGGTCAACATCCTGAACGCCGTGCGGCCGGCGCCGGTGGCGCTGCGCCACATCTTCGGCCATATGGTCCCAGACCTCGTGCTCGGTGCGATTTCCCAGGCGCTTCCCGGCAAGATCCTCTCGGAAGGCGCCGGTGCGCTGTGGAACATCCACATCTCGGCGCGGCCGGTCGCGGGCGGTTCGGGTCGTCGCGCCGAGGTGCTGATGTTCAACTCGGGCGGCATGGGCGCCCGCCCCGAGCTTGATGGCCTATCAGCGACGGCCTTCCCGTCGGGCGTGCACACGATGCCGATCGAGGCGACGGAGCATACCGGGCCGATCGTTATCTGGCGCAAGGAACTGCGCCCGAACTCCGGCGGCGACGGCGAATTCCGCGGCGGCCTGGGACAGGTCATCGAGATCGAGGCGACCGACGGCCATGAATTCGACTTCTCGGCCATGTTCGACCGCGTCAACCATCCGCCGCGCGGGCGCAATGGCGGCAGGCCCGGCGTTGCCGGGGTGGTCAAGCTGGACGACGGCACGATGATGCGGCCGAAGGGCTGGCAGCATGTTCCGGCCGGGCGCCGGCTGATCCTGGAATTGCCGGGCGGCGGCGGTTATGGCGATCCGGCCAGGCGCGACGCCGCCGCGCGGGCGAACGACCGATCCAAGGGTTACATCTCGGAGAACGACTGATGAGCTATGTTTCCTCGCGACTGTCGGTGGTGAAGCCCTCGGCTTCGATGGCAGCCTCGCAGGCGGCCAAGGCGCTGCGCGCCAAGGGCGTCGACGTGATCGACCTCGGGCTCGGCGAGCCGGATTTCCCGACGCCCACGCACATCATCGACGCCGCCCATTTCGCGGCGAAGGCCGGCCAGACGCTCTACACCGGTGCCGCCGGCACAGCCGAGGTGCGCGAAGCCATTGCCGGCAAGTTCCGACGTGAAAATGGTCTCGACTCCACGGCCGACGACATTGTCGTCGCCAATGGCGCCAAGCAGATCATCTTCAACGCGCTGCTGGCGACGCTGGAGGGCGGCGACGAGGCGATCCTGCCGGCGCCCTATTTCGTCTCCTATCCGGAAATGGTCAAGCTGCTTGGCGGCACGCCTGTCGTCGTCGAATGCCCGGAGACCACCGGCTTCCGGCTGACGCCGGCGCTGCTGGAAGAGGCGATCACGCCAAGGACGAAGTGGCTGTTCCTCAACATGCCCGGCAACCCGTCCGGCGCCGTCTATTCGGAAACCGATCTCAAGGCGCTGGGGGCGGTGCTGGCAAGGCACCCGCAGGTGCTCGTGCTGTCCGACGAGATTTACGAGCACATCCTTTTCGACGGGCGCGAATTCGTGTCCTTCGGCAAGGCCTGTCCCGAGCTCAAGGACCGCACGCTGATCGTCAACGGCGTATCGAAGTCCTATGCGATGACCGGCTGGCGTGTCGGCTACGCGGCCGGACCGGGGCCGCTGGTCAAGGCGATGTCGACGATCCAGAGCCAGTCCTGCACTTCCGTCTGCTCGATCGCGCAGGCGGCGACAGTCGCCGCGCTCAACGGCCCGCAGGACGAAGTGGGGCGCTTCAGGCAAGCCTTCGAGGCGCGTCGCAACCTGGTTGTGGACGGCATCCGCAAGATCAACGGGCTGACGCTTTCGCCGCCGGACGGCGCTTTCTATGCCTATATCGGCTGCGCCAGCCTGATCGGCCGCAAGACCCCGAAGGGCGTCGTGCTCGAGGACGACGCGGCCGTGGCAGACTATCTTCTCAACGAAGGCCGCGTGGCGTCCGTGCCTGGCGTGGCGTATGGACTGTCACCCTATTTCCGCATCTCGACCGCGACCAGCGCAGAGGTGCTCAGCGAGGCGATCTCGCGGATCAACACCGCCGTCGCGCAAGTGGAGTAAATGATGCCGCACTACGAACGTATCCTGATCACCGGCGCCGCCGGCCGCCTCGGCTCGGAGCTGCGCAAGGGGCTGGTGCCGCTGGCAAAAACCATCCGCCTGGCGGGGCGCCATCCGTTTGGCGATCTTGCCGCTCACGAGGAAGAAGCGGTCTTCGACCTCGCCGACATGGAGGCGACGATCGCGGCGACCAAGGATTGCGATGCGATCGTCCACTTCGGCGGCGCGCCGCTCGAATGCGAGTGGCAGACCATCCTCGATTCCAGCATCCGCGGCTCCTACCACATCTATGAAGGCGCCCGGAAACACGGGGTGAAGCGCGTCATCTATGCCTCCTCGGTACATGCCATCGGCTATCACGAGGTCGAGGCGCATATCGGCGTCGACGCACCGGTGCGGCCGGACAGCCTGTATGGCGTGTCGAAGAATTTCGTCGAGAGCCTCAGCCGGCTCTACTGGGACAAGTTCGGCATCGAGACGGTGTGCCTTCGCATCTTCTCGTCCTTCCCCGAGCCGGCGGACCGGCGCATGCTTTGGTCCTACCTCTCCTTCGCCGACTGCGTGCGGCTGGTCGAGGCCTCGCTGACGGCGCCGCGCGTCGGCCACACGATCTCCTTCGGCATTTCCGACAACAAGGTGAAGACGGTCGACAACAGCGGCGCCAACCATCTGGGCTTCATCCCGCAGGACAGCGCCGAACCTTTCCGCGCCGCCGTCGAGGCGAAAACGGCCATTCCCGATCCAAAAAGGCCGTCGGTGAAATATCTCGGCGGATGGTTCTGCGAACTCGGCCATCCGGACGACAAGGCCGAATAGCGATCGGTCGGGCAGGAACGCCCCCATCAGTGCAATCTTGCCGTCCGGAAAGACTGAAGGCTTTTCGGGACGGCAAGCCGCGCGAAGCCGTCTCACCAAGGCAATTTTGCACACGCCGGGGCATTGGCGCCTGTCCGTTTGCTGCGGGGTTTGCAGCGCCGGAACGGACGGAAAGCCTTGCCTGCCCAAGGTTTCAGCGATTTCAAAGGGATGGGCTGGCGCTGCGTAACATTGTGACGTTCAGTGAAAAGACCTTGGCGTTCAATCACGGACGATCGAGTTCCTTCGAAACGGCGCGCGCCTTTGCCTTGGCCTCCTGTTGCGATAGCATGGCCGCAAATTAGCTGTGGCTGAAAAATCGGATTTCGCTGAGGGGGCGAAAGTTCATGGAGATGCAGCAGGTCCGCTATTTTTTGGCCCTGTCGAATACGTTGAATTTCACCAGAGCGGCCGAGGAGTGCAACGTCACGCAGCCGGCGCTCACGCGTGCGATCAAGACGCTCGAAGAGGAATTGGGTGGAGAACTGCTTCGGCGCGAGCGCCAGCATTCGCACCTGACGGAACTCGGGCGGCGTATGCTGCCGCTTCTGCAGCAGTGCTATGATGCGGCGACGTCCGCCAAATCGCTTGCCAAGGCCGTGCAAAGCAGCGACGTCGCGCCGCTCAACGTGACGATTTCGAACAGCATCAATATTGCGCTGCTGGTTTCGCCTTTCACGGAGCTTTTCCGGGCCTATCCAGGCGTCCACCTCAAGATCAACCGCGGCTCGCCGGCCGCCGTCGTGGACGCGCTCAAGAATGGTGACGTCGAACTGGCCGTTGCCGGCCCGCTGGGGCAAGCCTGGGATCGCCTCGACATGTGGCCGCTCTTCCAGGAGGGAATCGAACTTGCTGTGAATTCCGATCACCCGCTCGCGCGGCGCAACGAGGCCGATGTCGCGTTGAACCAGCTTGCCGCGGAACCGGTGCTCAGCCGGATCGATTGGGAGACGAGCGAGGAGCTATCGCGTGGCCTGTCTGCCAAAGGCCTCACGCCTCGAACCGCGCACGAAGTCGAGACCGACCAGGATCTGCTCGCGCTGCTCGAGGCCAACGCCGGCGTAGGATTCGTCTGCCTGACGGCACCCCGGTCGCCGAACACGCGCCGGCTCAAGCTTCGCGATCTCGATGTCTCGCGGATCGTCTCCGTCTACGCGGTTGCCGGGCGGCACAGATCTCCCGTGGCCGCGACCCTGCTCAACCTGTTGAGGTCGACGGACTGGTCGCCCTTCGGCGTCAGCGAGCCCGCCTGAGCGCCGCGATCAGGTCGTCGATGTCCATTCGTCGGCGGTAATCAGGATCGACAAAGCGATCGGTGATGATCCCGTCCGTTCCGACGATGAAAGTCGCGGGGATTGGCAGGAACCAACTGGCGTTGCCCTGGTAGTTTGGAAGATCGTAGGCAACGCCCATCAAGCGCTCCATCTCTGCCCCGATCCAAATCGCCAGGTTGAGGGACAGAGCGTAGCCATTGTCCATATCGGTCAGGAAGGGGAAGCCTGCGCCAACGGCAGCCTTCATCGCCCTGGCGAATTTGCGTCGCTCAGGCATGATCACCACGACCTGGCCGCCCAAAGCCGCGATCTCCTGCTGGGCTTCGACGATGCCGATCGCGTTCAGCCGGCAGTAGGGGCACCAATGCCCGCGCTGAAAGGTGACCACGGCGGGACCCTGGAGCAGGATGTCGGCCAGGCCAACCAGCCTGCCCTCATCGTCCGGCAGCAGGAACGGCGGCATGGCATCGCCGGGAGTTGGCGCCGCGGCTCCGGCTCCCTGTTTCTCCAGGCGATCCACAAGGCGGTCTACCGCATCGGCGAAATTCGCGTCGATCCGTCGGACTGCCGCGGCAATCACCGCCAGCCGCTCGTTGAGAGGCGCATCAAGTTCGACGGCTGCATGGACGGCCTGTTCAAATGTCATGGGCTGGTCGGCGGCGGCCATTTCTGCGCTTTCATCGATCTGACGCAGCCTATCATCGAAGCCCCTCCGCCGCGGCCATGTTTTTCTTGCATGGTTTTGATGCCTTGCGCGCATCAAAGCGGGCGAGGTTCGTATTCTGTTCGCCGCCTGACCTCAGTTCGTTACAACATGTTCCTGATATCGGCGGAGAAGGTCGGGAAACCGTAGACCATATCGGCAAGCTGCGATGCCGTGATGGCGTGTTTCATCGCGAGTGCAAAGATATGGATCAGTTCTTCGCCGGCATGGCCAACCATGTGGGCGCCGACGATCCTGCCCGTCGTTTCCTCGACAATGATCTTCGACCACGCCACCGTCTCGGCATAGGTCCTCGCCGTGAGCCAGCCCTGCATATCGTTGAGGTGGATCCTGACGCCGAGTCCCCGTTCCCTCGCCTTGGCTTCGGTCAGTCCGACACTTGCCACGGCCGGAATGCTGTAGAGACACGCCGGGATATGATCGTAGTCGGGCCGATGTTTCGGTCCGTCGACAATGTTGCGGCCAACGATGCCGCCCTCGTAGGTCGCTACCGGCGAAAGCTGCGGAGAGTTCCACACCGCGTCGCCGCAGACGTAGACATCGGGATTGGAGCGCGAGCGCAGATGGCCGTCGATTTCGATCCTGCCCTCGCGATGCACGATAACGGCGGCGCCAAGATCGAGGCCCTCGACATTGGCCACGCGCCCGGCGCAATTGACAACCCTGTCCGCTTCCACCGCGCACTCGGCACCGTCCGCCACGAAAGTGACGCGCAGCCGTCCGTCAGCCTCGTCGATCCTCTTGACCCAGGCCAGGGTGCGTATGCTTATGCCGATACGCTCGCTCACATCCCGGATCTGTTCGACGGCTTCGACATCGAAACCTCCGAGCAAATGCGGCAGCGCTTCGAGAATCGTGACCTCAACGCCGGCGCGCGCATAGACGTGGCCAAGTTCGAAGGCGATGACGCCGCCGCCAATGAACACCGCGGCGCGGGGCAGCAC
>NZ_RZSG01000331.1:0-6321 GCF_003997725.1 Mesorhizobium sp. M4A.F.Ca.ET.050.02.1.1 | reverse complement strand
CGCCCCCGCCACAAGACGTCATTGGCGCTTTTCACCATACGATCAGATGCAATGTCCTTAAGCCGATCGACCAAGCGAAGTGATCCGCGTCCGAGCATATCTGGTCCGTAATCAACCGCGATACGTTGGCGGGCTGGAGCTGGTACCGCCACGATCTCATCTGCAAGGGCATCTACGGCCTCGGGCAGATAGCCATCATATAAAACAGTTGAAAACAAGCGCGGCGCGCTTTCGATGAAGTTGGACTCGGGGATGCTGGCCACAACGAGCAAACCATCGTGTGTAATCGCAGCCAGGACGGGCCTAGCCTTGTAGCCCCACGAGAGAGTCCGATAGTCGCTGAAGTATTCGACGTTCTTTTGGTCCGTAAGAACCAAGACATCTATTTCGCTACGCATCATCTCGTTCCGCGCACGACTGATCCGCAAGTCAAGTTCGGCCGGCGGGACAGAGGGAGAAGGAGGCAATGGCCTCGCTGTCAACGCGACAGATCGTGATGAGCGCAAGTTTCCCTCGTTATCCACATCACAACGTGTCATGTATTTCTCCTGAGTGTGCGAAAGTTCAACGGGGCCAACAAATCGATCGGAAGGCGGCCGGCAATTTGAAGGGGATAACGGCAACAGCACTTGCGAAAATTACAGTCTCAATGCAGAAGGGGGAGCGCCTAGATTGAACGCCGTTCAACTAAGGCCCGGACATTGTTGGAATTGGTGTGATCGACCAATCGATCAAATCAACGGCATGCTGAAGTATGGCCCGGGTCTGCGCAAGGTCGGGAGAAGCAGCGATGACAAATCCGATCGGGTCTCGAGCGTCGCCATACCTGACGATCGGCGTCTTAGGCTTAACGTGCAATTTGACCTCGACGACACCTGGTACAGCAGCCGCACGATGTTCGCCATCGATCCAATCGAGAATGCCATCGCGATCAGGAAGCAGGTTTCGCACAACTGCAGGCTGCGAATGCCTTCTGCGCAAATCCCCTTCCTGGCCGGTGACAAGCTTGATGTGCTCGGCGACGAGGTCGACACCGTAAGCCGCCTGAACCAGTTGAGGTCCGGGCGCCCCCCCTAGACGCGGGTTGACTTCAATGACGACTGGGCCACGCCTCGTCCACCGGAATTCAATGCTCGTTGGGCCCCAGCCAAGGCCAAGAGCTCGCAAACTGCTCTGGGAGACATCGGCGATACGGTCATGCTCATCATCAGTCAGCGGGGCCGGAAAGGTTGATTCACGATAGACAAAGTGTGGTAGGGGACCGAACTCAGCGGCGGCAATCCCCAAGACCTCATTTCCCACTGTCTGAGCGTAGTAATGCGGTCCTTGCGCGAATTCTTCGACCAGTATCCTGGGCGGGGACCGCCATATGTGCTTCCCACCCAACAGATAGGTTGTATGTTCGGCTATCTCATCGACGGTCCGGCACAATCGAACACCGATGCTGCCGATTCCTACCGCCGGCTTAAGAATCACGGGCAGCCCGATCTCCGCGGCAGAGCTTTCTACGTCCGTGGCATTCGCTGCCAGGCGATAAGCAGGTATTGGAACGCCGGCCTGCGCGAGGAGCTGACGTTGAACGAATTTGTCGCAGCATCGTTCGATGGATGCGGGGTCCGGTCCCGGTAGATCGAAATACCGGCAGAGCTTGCCAACTGTCGCATACAGCGACTCGCCGGCGCCAGAAAAGCCAGTAATGCCAGCAATGTCATAGGTCTCAGCTAGACGCGAACATTCGCGGATCAACGCATCGACGTTGTGTGTATCGACGCGAATTGCCTCAACGCCTTCTGTTCCGAGATAGTCATACCAAGCTGGATCGGCTGAGAAAGTAATCGGATGAAGACCAAGTCGCCGGGCCGCTTGGACGAACAGCAGACCGGTCCCCGTACTACTGCCTTCAATCAGAATAAGCGCTCTTTTTGCCATGGCTGTTAACCCCCTTGTAAGTTGTGCGACAGTCCGCAGACAAATTGGCATCAGCTGTTGAGCCGTGCTTGACCCCGGACTCTGCGGTGACCCTACCACCGTCAATGATCTGCAGATGCAAAGATGCTGCGAATTCATTTGAAGGATTTGTTGCATGGGTTTTCATGTTAGCTGGCGGCATGGAGCTTCTGAACGAATCAGAGGCTCTAATTCATGGATGCGATCCTCGTTGACCGCCAGTGACTTACACGCTTTGTCAACGTTGAAACCTGATCGTGCCCTTTGCGGTTGAGTTCTTGAGGGCGCGAAACAGATTGGTGTGTTTTCCAGCCTGGACACTATACGAGCAGTTTAGGATGTCGTGCTTGACATCGTGAGGGACTAAGCGGCTGGTCCGCGAGGCAGCGCATGGGGGTACCGGAGATGCTGGGGCGGTGGCGACGCCGAGCTGTCCCGCAGGTTAGAGGCTCAGGCGCCCTCGTCAAAGTGGCGCTGCCGACCATCTCCTGCGAACGGTTCGTCAAGCCGGTTGATCTCGGACTTATGACGCTTACTTATAGCCAGGTCCAACTCTATCGAGCATGCCAGCCGATCAAATGGCGATTCGACAATTCCAAAGACCGAGAAAAAGGGGTCTACCGCGATCAACTGGTATAGACGTCGGAGTGTCGGATATCCATTAGGAATTCCAAATGCCTGCTGAGCCTCCTCTGAGGCTGGTGCTGCATCGATAAGCAGTTTTGTCGTGCGAAAGCATGTCCCTTGATCGCGCAGTGCCTCGCTTACGAGCTTATCCCCGAACTCGTCGACGACTTTGTCATTCAGGGAAAGGGGCAAGTACGAGGTATCAAACATGATTGGCATTTCGTCGACCGATACGATATTTCGTATACAAAGCATTGTTCCGGTAGGTGCATGAAACGCACTGAAGGCCGGATCGCCGATCCTTTCCCTTGTGATCGATGTCAAATGAACTGGCCGTCCGGGGCCAAGTCGTTGAGCTTCTCCAAATGGCGCAAAGCAAAAACCTAGCTCACTGACGACTCTTCGCCTCTCTCGCACGAAAATGCCGAGCCCAGGGACAGTTCGCAGGATTCCCGTGGATTGAAGATCTCGCAGCGCACGCTTGATAGTTATCGAACTTACGCCGAACTCATCCGTCAGCGCTGAGACGGATGGCAAGAGTTCCCCTATCTTGTACTTGTTTTCGATTACTCGCCGCGTGATCTCTTTTCTAACCTTTTCGTGCAGCGTACTGGCTAAAACCTTAGGCATTCAGCAAGTCCCGAAAGGTGCGCTAGCAAGAACGCGCGCCTTGATGAGAGAATGGTGGATCTCTATGTGGATTGGAGCCGCCTTGCGCTCGCGGCCGTCGATCAAAATCTGCTGCGTGGAAGGGCGCCAAGGGCGGCGTGCGCTCCTTAGTGATGCTCGATTTGTGGATGCTCGTTCTTGTAAAAATACCCGTCGCGGACCCGACATGTTGCTTACCCTCTTTGGCCCTTCGATAGCGATGTCTAGCCGCGGCCTGAATATCGGTGGGCAGCTCACTATCGGCTCTCAAAAATTGTGCCAACTTCTCAAACGAGGCCTCGAAAAAAATTCGACCCCCCTTCAATGGGTTACATAAGTCGTGCAGAAGGCCAGGTTAAAGAACGCAGTGTCGCGGGTGCGACAAAACCGACAATCTTGTCGGTTATGAAGCATTTCCTTGGTGATAGGAAGGGAGATCAATCTCCTCACCAAACAGCGCGCTTCAACGCTGGGCTAGAGCTTCTCGTCATGAAATTGCTGCGATCTGGCCTGCTGCCGGTTTCGTGGACACCAAGATAAGGTGTTTAACGGAACTGGAGAGTGGGAATGCAAAGAAGGAAGTTCAGCCGCGAGTTCAAGCTTGAGGCGGTGAGATTGATCAAGGATCGGGGCGTACGCGGTGGCCCAGGCTGCCCGCGACCTCGATGTCCACGAGAATGTGCTGCGCAAATGGGTGCGCGAGCTATCGGCCGATCCGCAGCGTGCGTTTCCCGGTCATGGGCAGATGAAGCCGGAGCAGCAGGAGATTGACCGGCTGCGCAAGGAAGTCGCGAAACTGAAGGCGGAGCGCGACATCCTAAAAAACTGTCACGGGCCGGTGCCCGCTTGCGCGCGGTAGAAACAGCCCATGCTATCCTCGTACCTCGGAGGGTAGCGGCCGTCAGCTTATTGGAGGCACAGTCCCCGTTAAAAAACGTGGTCCATGGGTGCATGCGAACTTGAGAGTGGTGACGCCGTTCCTGCGGCGATCCCGATTAGGAAGATGAAGATTTAGCATAGCCCAGACCCTCCTGCCGACAATCGTATGGAGGATTTGCTATGCCCAAAAGGACGACCGGTGACCGCCCGGAATTGAAGCCGATCAACGTTGGTGCGGCCGCCATCGACATTGGATCAAAAATGCACATGGCCGCTGTCAACCCGACCTGCACTGACACGCCAGTACGTGCGTTCGGCACATTTACGCAGGATCTGCACGATCTGGCGGACTGGTTCAAAGCGTGTGGGGTGACCAGTGTGGCGATGGAATCCACTGGGGTCTATTGGATCCCGGCCTACGAGATTCTCGAGCAGCGCGGGTTCGAGGTCATTCTAGTCAATGCGCGTTACGCCAAGAACGTGCCTGGGCGCAAGACAGATGTGAGCGATGCCGCGTGGCTACGTCAGCTCCATTCCTACGGTCTGTTACGCGGGAGCTTCCGCCCTGATGCCGAGGTTGCGACCCTGCGCGCCTATCTGCGTCAACGTGAGCGGCTCGTGGAATACGCCGCCGCCCACATTCAGCACATGCAAAAGGCCCTGATGGAGATGAACCTGCAACTTCATCACGTCGTCTCCGACATCACCGGTGCGACCGGCATGCGGATTATCCGGGCTATTGTCGCGGGCGAGCGCGATCCCGACGTGTTGGCGACCTACCGCGATGTGCGCTGCCATTCCTCCATCGAGACGATCCGCGCCGCGCTGGTGGGCAACGATAGAGACGAACATGTCTTCGCGCTGACCCAGTCGCTCGAGCTCTACGACACCTACCAGGCCAAGATGCTCGACTGTGATCGCAAGCTGGAATCCTTGATGGCGGCGCTGGCTGACAAAGGGGCCAAGCCGGTGGGCAAGCTCTGCAGACCGCGGGTGAAGACCAAGCAGGTCAATACACCATCGTTCGATGTGAGGACCGCTCTATACGGCGTGCTTGGCGTCGATCTGACCGAGATCCATGGGTTGGGTCCGTCACTCGCGTTGAAGCTCATTGGCGAGTGCGGCACTGATCTGAGGCCATGGCCGACCGCGAAGCACTTCACCTCCTGGCTGTGCCTTGCGCCGGGGAACAAAATCTCGGGCGGCAAGGTGCTCTCCTCGCGCACACGGAGATCGTCAAGTCGAGCAGCCGCATTGTTGCGGTTGGCAGCCACGACCATTGGGCGGAGCGATACGGCGCTCGGCGCCTTTTATCGTCGGCTTTCCTCTCGTGCGGGCAAGGCGAAGGCCGTGACGGCGACCGCCCGCAAGATTGCGGTCCTGTTCTACAACACCCTCAGGCACGGCATCACCTACAAGGATCCGGGTGCCGACCGCTATGAGGAACAATATCGCAGCCGCGTCCTCGCAAATCTGAAGCGGCGCGCCAAATCGCTGGGCTTCGTTTTGCAAGCCGTTCCCTGCGACGCCGACGTCGCTGTTTCTTAGGAAGGCCGCAGCCTACTTCGCGAGGGAAGTGACATGAGGTTCGCTTTCATCGCGAGGCACCGGGGCGTCTGGCCGGTGGCATGGCTGTGCGATGCGCTGGATGTCTCTCGGTCGGGCTTCCATGCCTGGCTCAACCGCAGCCCTAGCGTTCGCTCCCAGCATGACGAGATCCTCGTTTCCAGGATCGACCGAAGCTTCAAGAGCAGCGACCGCACCTACGGCGCGCGTCGGGTCTGGAACGACGTTCTGGCAGAGGGGCTTTCCTGCGACTGCATCGCATCGAACGCCTCATGCGGGAGAACGGCCTCCGGGCACGTCCACGCCGGCGCGGACTGCCGAAGGATACCGGCGAGCGAGCCGCCGTGTCGGACAACCTCCTCGATCGCGCCTTCGAGGCATCGGCCCCGAACCAGAAGTGGGTCGCCGACTTCACCTACATCTGGACTGCGGAAGGATGGATCTACGTTGCCGCCGTCGTCGATCTGTTCTCCCGCCGTGTCGTCGGCTGGGCGATGAAGGCCGAGATGACCGCGCAGCTCGTCACCGACGCTCTCATCATGGCGATCTGGAGGAGAGGCAAGCCCGACAGCCTGCTGCACCACTCCGACCAGGGATCCCAAGGCGGATTCAAGTGGTCGTCGCAACACCGATTGTGTTCACTCACCACAGCAA
>NZ_RZSG01000330.1:0-6338 GCF_003997725.1 Mesorhizobium sp. M4A.F.Ca.ET.050.02.1.1 | reverse complement strand
CGAGCTCGGCGTAGATTTTGCGCCCCCGGCTCGTCGCGTGCTCGCGCTGCTCCAGCACCAGGAAGGCGCCGCCGGATCCGGTCACCACGCCGCCGCCTTCGCCGTCCTGCCTTTGCCAGACAGGCTTCCAGTTGCCACGATGCAGGTAGCCGGCGAGTTCATAGCCGAGCAGCATGTCGGAATGTTCGGTCTGGAAGGCGCCGCCGACCAGCACATGCGTCGACTGTCCCGAGCGGATGCGCGCGGCGGCCGTCTCGACGGCGGCGACGCCGGCGCCTTCCTCGCCCATGAAGGTGCGGGAGGAACCGGTGACCTTGTGGACAATCGAGATGTTGCCGGCCAGAAGATTGGACAACTGGGCGAGGAACAGCGTCGGGCGCAGTTCGGTGGTCAGCTTCTCGTTGAGCAGCACGTCGCGGTCGTTGCGGCTTTCGGAAGCGGCGAGGATCGCGGCGTCGACCGCCTCGTCGCGCTCGCCGCCGCCGGCCGCCACCACCATGTCCATGGTCGCGCAGAGCTCGTCATTGCCCTTGATGCCGGCATCGTCCAGCGCCAGACCCGCGGCATAGGTGCCGAGCCGCTGCCAGGTCTCCATCTGCCGCTGGTCGCCGCGCTTGGCGATCTGCAGGTTCCAGTCGACCTCCGGCAGCGGATGAATGGTGTAGGGCGCAAAGCGCGCGGCATCGAGCACCGGCTCGAGGCCGGGCTGGGCGAGTTTCTGCCAGTGGGCATCCGGACCCTCTCCCAGCGAGGAGACAAGGCCGATACCGGTGATGACGACGTCGTGGGGGCTCATGGGCGGCTGTTTTGGGTCAGCGGGCAGGGCACGTCAAGGCCGCGCCCGAACCGCCTCAGGCGTTCTTGGCCGCGACCAGCGCGTCGATCTTGGCGCACAGGTTCTTCATGACGAAGTAGTCGTCGGTCGAGGCCTTGCCGTCATTGACCTCCTGCGTCCACTTCTCCAGCGGCACCTTGATGCCGAATTCCTTATCGATGGCAAAGACGATGTCGAGGAAATCGAGGCTGTCGATGCCGAGATCGTCGATGGTGTGGCTTTCGGGGGTGATCGTCTCGATATCGATCTCGCTGGTGTCGGCAATGATCTTGGCGACTTTGTCGAACGTGGTGGACAAGGGCTCTTCCTTCGGTTGCGGGCGGAATCTGTCCGCATCTTGTTTGGGCGCTGTCTAATCGGTTTTTCCGGGCAGGAAAAGGGCTGATAAGCCCGGTGCAGATGGGATGCTGGCTTTCGAAACGCAAGAAGGGCCGCCGGATTGCTGGCGGCCCTTCCCGTTGACGCTACGTCAGCTCAGCTGTCGCGGAGCTTGACCAGGTCGTTCAGCAGCCCGCCCGTCCCGTTGTGGACGGTCAGCCGCTCGACCTTGCCGGCGATGGCCTCCAGAGCCTCGAGCTCCTTCAGCCGCAGCATCACCGGGTTCTCGGCCATCACCTTGGCCGTGTTGAGGAGCGAACGCGTGGCGTTCGTCTCCTCGCGGCGGCGGATGACGTTGGCCTCGGCCTGCTTCTCGGCCGAAACCACCTGGTTGAGGATCTCGCGCATCTCGCCCGGCAGGATGACATCCTTGAGCGCGATATCGCTGACCTCGACCCCGATCTCGGCCATGTCGGCGCTTAGATAGCCGGCCTCATCGAGACCGTCGCCAAGCTCGCCGGCGATCAGCCGCGCCGCCGGATCGGCAAAGGCGAGCGCGATCTGTTCGCCGACATGCTCACGCAACGTAATCGCCGTGGCAGCCATGTCACCGACATCGAAACCTTCGGACGAGGACGCTCCCATGCCGCTGCCGGAAGCCGACTTCCATTGCGCGGTGAGATCCGGCCCGAGCCGTTCGCTGGTGCCGGGATCGTCGGGAAACAGGTTTTCCAGCGAGGAGTCGAGCTTGTCCGAGATCGCTTCGGCGCTCCATTCCGTCTCGGCTTCGAACCAATCGCCGTCGGCGGCGGACTCCGGCGCGGCATCGCTCTTCTGCGCCTGGTCGCTAGCCGCGTCGTCCTGCGGCTCGGCGCGCTCCAGCAGCGGGTTGCGCTCGATCTCGTCTTCGATGAAGCGTTCAAGCTCGACATGGGTGAGTTGCAGCAGCCGGATCGACTGCATCAGTTGCGGCGTCATCACCAGCGACTGGGACTGCCGTAGCTGTAGTTTCGCCGCCAGCGCCATGGTTGGTTATCAAACGCCTCGTCTACGCACAGGACCTGCCGGAACAGATTTTCCGACCGAACCAACAAAGTGGCCCAGCTTTTGCTTGTCAAGCGAAACGGTAGCAAAACTCGCTTACCGGAGCGTTATCTCAGGCAAAAATCGGACAGGAATCCCGAAATCACCGAAAAATTGCGCCGAACCCTGGATTTCTTGTTTAGAGGGTAAAACCCTCGCCGAGATAGAGGCGCCGCACATCAGCATTGGCGACAATCTCGTCGGCGCGGCCATGTGTGAGCACCTGGCCGGCGTGGATAATATAGGCGCGGTCGATGAGACCTAGCGTCTCGCGCACATTGTGATCGGTGATCAGCACGCCGATGCCGCGCGCCGTGAGATGCCGCACCAATTGCTGGATGTCGGCCACCGCGATCGGATCGATGCCGGCGAAAGGCTCGTCGAGCAGCATGTAGGCCGGGCGCGTGGCGAGCGCGCGCGCGATCTCCAGGCGCCGCCTTTCGCCGCCGGACAGCGACAGCGAGGGCGCCTTGCGCAGATGGCTGATGTGGAATTCCTCGAGCAGTTCGTCGAGGCTGCGCTCGCGCGCCTTGCGGCTCTTTTCGACCACTTCGAGCACGGCGCGGATGTTCTGCTCGACGCTGAGACCGCGAAAGATCGAGGCCTCCTGCGGCAGGTAGCCGATGCCGAGCCGGGCGCGGCGGTACATCGGCATCGAGGTGACATCGAAGCCATCGATCTCGATCGTGCCTTCGTCCACCGGCACCAGTCCGGTGACCATATAGAAACAGGTCGTCTTGCCGGCGCCGTTGGGGCCGAGCAGCCCGACTGCCTCGCCGGCGCGCACGCCAAGCGTCACGCCGCTGACAACCTTGCGGCCCTTGTAGCTCTTGGTCAGGCCCTTGGCGATCAAGGTGCCCTTGAACTTCGCGGAATCGACGGAAACCGTCGCCGGCGCCGCTGGTTTGCCGGCGGCCCGCCCCGGAAGGCGAGCCAGCAGCGACGGTACGCCGGCCATTATTGCTTCGGCGCTCCAGACTTCGGCGGCGGCGTCATCGACATGATGACGCGCCCGCCACAGCCGTCGACCTGGGCGAGGCCGCTCTTCATCTGAACGGTGAGCTTGCAGCCCTTGAGCACATTGGGGCCCTGCGACAGCACCACTTCCTTGCCGGAAAGCACGAGCACCTGCGTCTTCATGTCGAAAGTGCCGTTGTCGCCGGTGGCGATCTGGTCGTTCGATTTGATGTAGACCTTGTTGTCGACAACCAGGTGATCGATGTTGGCCGAGCCGGTCATCGCCGATGCGCCGGCCGCCGCGCCCTTGGCGGCATTGGGATCCTTGACATAGTAGACCGTCATCTTGCCGGCCTTGAGCGTGGTCGGGCCTTGCGTCACGGTGACGTTGCCGCTGAACACGGCGACGCTGTCCGCCTGGCGGACCTCCAGCTTGTCGCTCTCGATCTGGATCGGCTGGTCGCCGGAAAGTTTGAGGCCTGAGACCTGGCTGCTCGCGCCGGACTGGGCGAGCGACGGCGCCACGCCAAGCAACAACAGCACCGAGGCCGCGCCCAAAAGCCCTGCCAAACTACTGCGACGCATTCGATTCTCCGCTCTGTTGCTCTGCCGCCCTCAAGCTGGCGGGATCGATGTTGACGCGCACCTTGTTCTCGAAAACCAGAACCTTGCCGTTGTCCTGGACCGCCATCGAATCCGCCGTGATCCGCGAGCCGCCACGGCTGACATCGACCGGATCATCCGTCTTCATAGTGCCTTTGCCCATGTCGAGGAAGACTGATTTGAGCTTGGCTTCGATGCCGTCGGTCGTCGTCACCATTATGTCGCTGGTCAGGCTCATTGTGTTGCCGTCGCGGTCGTAGACGCCGCGCGTGGCGTTGACGGTCGCCACATTGTCGGACGTCAACGGCAATTTGGCATTGATCCCTTCCAGATCGATGATGCCTTGCTTGCCGACGTCCTGAATGGCGCGCAGCGCCGTCAGCGAATAGGGCAGCTTCTGCTTGGTGAAACCGTTGAGCTTGGGGTTGGCCATCACCAGCTTGCCGTCGGCAAAGGCGCTGCCTTCGGCCTGCACCGAAATCGACACCGGGGCCGCAAGATAGGAGTAGACGGGAAAGGCAATGGCGATGACGGCCGCAAGCAGCGGCACCGCGAATTTGAGCACGCGCACGCGGCGCGAATGCCGCTGCGCGAGGTCGAACGCATCACCCCGCGTACCGGCTGGCGCTGCTGGCGCCAAAGCCGTCTCGGCATTGGTCGTTTCGTTCGATCGCGCTAGCATGACTAAATTCTAATAAACCCTTGCCCCGCCAAATCACCGCCTATAGGTGGGATGCCGGCCCACGTAAGCAAGCACAAGCGGAGGAAAACCGCAAAAATGTGACAGCTGCCGTTGTACAAACGGAAGTGAAGTCGACACAATCTACGCACTTCATAGCAGATACGGACGGGCAGCGTTAAAATTTCATGAAACGCCGGCCCGCATCGCGCAGGCGCTTTGACGCAACCCCACCAGGAAACGGTGGCGGGGCGCCGATGCTTGCTTTAAAAACATCTCTTCCCACCGACCGAGAGGCTGACCATGGCAATGAGAGCCGACGACCTGATCGACCGCCGCCGCTTGCGCCGCAAATTGACGTTCTGGCGTGTTGCTGCGCTCGCAGTCGCGGCCGTCGCGTTGATCGCCCTGTCGAGCTGGGTCTATCGCGACGACTTCACCGGCCAGGCTGTCGACCACATTGCCAAGGTCAGGATCGAAGGCACCATCACCGAAGACGAGGAGTTGATCAAGCGGCTGGAAACCATCCGTGAGTCCTCGAAGGTGAAGGGCGTCATCCTGTCGATCGATTCGCCCGGCGGCACGACGGTCGGCGGTGAATCGATCTTCGAGGAGGTGCGCAAGCTCGCCGCCGATAAGCCGGTCGTGGCGGAAGTCGGCACGCTAGCCGCGTCCGCCGGCTATATGATCGCCAGCGCCGCCGATCATATCGTCGCGCGCAAATCCTCGATCGTCGGCTCGATCGGCGTGCTGATCCAGTATCCGGACGTCAGCGGGCTGATGGACAAGCTCGGCATCAAGCTCGAGGAGGTGAAATCCTCGCCGCTGAAGGCCTCGCCCTCGCCCTTCAAGCCGACCAATGAGGACGAGCGCGCCATGGTCCGCAAGCTCATCCTCGACAGCTATGACTGGTTCGTCGGCATCGTCGCCGACCGCCGCAAGATGACCCGCGAGCAAGCGCTGGCGCTTGCCGACGGCTCGATTTTCACCGGCCGCCAGGCCCTCGCCAACCATCTGATCGACGCCGTCGGCGGCGAGACCGAGGCGATCGACTGGCTGTCGACAAAGGGCGTCGACGCCAAGCTCAAGGTGGTGGAATGGAAGGACACCGAGAGGCGCGGCGGCTTCCTGTTCTCCAAGACGATGGCGAAAACCGTCGCCAGCGCGCTCGGCCTGCCCGACGCCGGCGGCGACGTCATTCACGAAATTGGAGCCGACCGCTTGTTTCTTGACGGTCTCGTTTCGGTCTGGCACCCTTGACGCGCCGCTCGAGGCGAGCGAAAAAGCAAATAAAATCATCTGCATAATTTGACCGAAGTGCTTTCCGGGGAGCCGTTCTCATGATCAAATCCGAGCTTGTGCAAATCATTGCCACGCGCAATCCGCATCTTTTCCTGCGCGACGTCGAAAACATCGTCGGCGCGATCTTCGACGAGATCACCGACGCGCTTGCCGAGGGTAACCGGGTCGAACTGCGCGGTTTCGGCGCCTTCTCGGTGAAAAACCGTCCCGCCCGCACCGGCCGCAACCCGCGCACCGGCGAATCCGTCGAGGTCGAGGAGAAGTGGGTGCCGTTCTTCAAGACCGGCAAGGAATTGCGCGAAAGGCTGAACGGAGGCAAATAGGCGCGAGTTCACGCGCCGGCCCGCCGCCAGGCCTGCTTTCGACAGGAAAACAAATGTTCAACCGCTTCATGCTCGTCGTTGTCTTCGTGCCGCTGGCCGTCATCCTGATCGCGCTCGCCGTCGCCAACCGCGAGCCGATCGCCTTCACGCTCGACCCGTTCAATCCCGGCAATCCCGCGCTGACGCTGAAGCTCCCGCTTTTCGTCTTCCTGTTCCTGGCTCTCGCCATCGGCATGAT